>JBHIBK010000099.1:0-6561 GCA_046759065.1 Thermoplasmata archaeon
CAGTGGAAGAGAATCACGGAATCCTCTCTCTGCTATCCGAATTTGGTCTTGTCGCCAACTCCTTTCAGACCCACGACGTCGACGGTCGGCACGATGGCTCGAAACGAAAGATCGCCTTGGGCCCTGATTCTCATGATGATGCTTGGGCCTTGGAAGATGTACTCCTCGATTATTCCATCGTACACATTCGCGAGACCCTCCAGTCGCTTTCCGACTCTGATCTTTTCTGGCCGGATGAAGAGGGTGCACTGTCTGTCGACGTAGCCTTCGCCTTCCAACACTTGGATCGACAAGGACCCGATTTCGCTCTCGAAGAGGGCACGGTCGACGCGCTTTCCGTCCACGAAGTTGGTCTCTCCGATAAAGTCAGCAACAAGCCTAGTGCGTGGGGAGTTGTAGATCTCTCTGGGAGAACCGATCTGTTCGATCTCTCCAACACTCATGACGGCTATCCTGTCTGACATCGTGAAGGCCTCCTCTTGGTCGTGGGTCACGTATATGAAGGTGGTCCCGACCTTCTCCTGAATGTTTTTCAGCTCCAGCTGCATCATCTGTCGAATCTTGAGGTCTAGGGCTCCCAGAGGTTCGTCGAGAAGCAGGACGGTAGGCTCTGTTACCAATGCTCTGGCTATGGCAACTCTTTGTTGTTGCCCTCCACTGAGCTGACCGATCCGTCGGTTCCCCAAGCCGGTCATGTCCACGAATTCGAGGGCTGTCTCGATCCTTGCTCTAATGCGTCCCTTTGGGAGCTTCTTCATCTTCAGACCGAAGGCGATGTTGTCGCTAACGCTCATGTGAGGAAACAGGGCTAGGTTCTGGAAAACCATCCCGATCTTTCTCTTGTGAGTCGGCACTTCGTTGACTACACGGCCTCTGATTCTGACAATCCCCTCATCAGGTTCCTCCAACCCAGCGATGATGCGGAGGGTAGTCGTCTTCCCGCAACCGCTTGGGCCCAAGAGCGAGAAGAACTCGTTCTTGTCAACAGTCAGGTCCACGTCACTGACAGCCACGACTTCGCCGAAGCTCTTATTGATGCCCTCCAGCTCTACCTCGGGGGTGGCCATTCCAATTCTCACTGGTTGAGGGAATGCAAGGACGTAGAAGGGTCTCTTCACCCTATGATCGCCGAGTGGAGGCTTTAATCCTTTGAGCCACAGAGAGTCCTCTCACGGTCACTCGCCAACGGGTCAGAAGCTGTTGAGGAGGTCTTCTTGCATACAGGAGGGATGTCTGGTCGGGTTGGGCTGATTGATGTTGCGACAGGAAGCCTTTTTAACCTGAGATCTCCTCTTAGAGTGGAAACTTGGGAGAGAAAGCTATGACAGATCGAAGAGACTTTCTTAAGGCTGCAGCTGCGGGTGCGGCGGGTCTAACGGCTGGGGCTGTTGGAGGGTGGGCTGCGACCAGCGCCACCGTGACAGCTGAAATTGATGATCTCCAAGCCGAGATAGATCAGCTGAGGCTCTTGGTCCCCAAGGAACTTGAGGGTCTCAACATCTACCACTGGACCTACTATTTGAATCGACCCCTCGTGTTCGAGGCGGACTTCTCCTTTGTGAAGAACACAGGCATGTCCTACGGGGTCAATGCCATCTACGACACCTACGAATCCAACGAGGAAGCAATGCTTCGTCTTGAGGCGGGAGCAAGTGGATACGATATCATGGTGATCACCGACTCCTACGTTGCCGAATCCATCGACAAGGGCCTCTTGGATCCGATAGACTTGGACCAGATCCCCAACTACGAGTTCGCCCTCGACGAGTTCAAGGGTCAGTACTACGACCCCAACAACGAGTACAGCACCCCGTACGCATTTGGCACCGCGGGAATAGGTTACAACAAGGATCTGGCCGGGCCCATCACCGCTTGGGCGGACATCTTGGAACCCGACAAGGTAGCACCCTATGACAACAGAGTTACCATGCTCGACGTTGCGGACGAGTGCTTCGGCGCTACGCTTAGATACCTGGGATACAGCGTCAACGACAACGACGAAGACCACCTCCGGGAAGCTCTCGACGTACTCAAGGAACAGAAGCCCTACCTCAGAGGCTATCACGCGACGGAAGCGTACATGACGGGGCTGGAGACGGGCGACTTCTGGATCAGCCACGCATGGAACGGCGACATCGCCGGAGTGACGTACGCGGCCTCCGAGTACGAGGTCACCGTGAGTCGGGCTCTCGAGGACATAGTCTACATCGTCCCCGAGGAGGGAGGATACGTCTGGATAGACAACATGGTGATGCCGAAGGATGCTCCTCATCCGGATGCAGCCCACGCGTTCATGAACTTCATTCTCGATCCACGAGTGGCCGCCATCAACACCATGACCGTCAAGTATGCCTTTCCGAACGAAGAGGGCATGAAGTACGTTCCCGTGGAGATAGCAGAGGACGAGACGATCTTCCCCTCGCAGGAGGTTCTCAGTAGCCTCGAGGTAGCTCAGCCCTTCACGGAGGAACAGAGAACGCTCAGGGCACTTCTCTGGCTGGAGCTACAGGCGGCCTAGAGTTTCCCCCACCCCTTTTTTGTGAGTCGGCATGGGAAGCACACTTGTCAACATCGTAGACCGTGTCAGGAGGAGCACCCGACTCAAGCTTCTCCTGATCCTGGGGCCCCCCATCTCTTATCTGGCGATTCTCTTCTTCGCCCCCTTCGGGCTCGTTGTGCTATACAGCTTCGGCCTTGTAGACTCAACCACAAAGCAGCTAGTGTTTCCCCCAACTGTTCGCTGGTACGAAATGACCCTGACCAATATCAGTTTCCTCAAGGTATTCGCGAGAACATTGGGATATTCGATGCTGACGACCTTCTTGACCTTACTCCTCGGATACCCGGCTGCCTACCATATCTCCTTCAAGGCTAGGAGGTTCAGGGACACCATGCTGATACTCTTCATCATCCCCTTCTGGGTGAGCTTCCTGCTGAGGACGTACGGCCTTATGACGATGCTCTCTGAGTCGGGGATCATCAACACCTTCCTTCAGCAAATGGGAGTCATCAGCCAGCCTCTGGCTCTCCTGCACAACGACTTTGCCGTGGTGCTGGGGATGGCATACAACTACCTGCCTCTGATGGTCCTTCCCCTGTATGGAAGCATAGGGAAGCTCGACAGAAGCCTCCTCGAGGCTTCCGCCACCTTGGGTGCCGGCCCTCTCACAACCTTCAGGAAGGTGACTCTCCCCCTAACGATGCCCGGGATCCTAGCCGGCACCATGCTGGTGTTCATACCAGCCACGGGAGAGTTTGTCATACCTTCCCTGATGGGAGGTACGCAGAACTACATGATCGGGCAGTTCATCTATGAGGTCTGGACCGCCGCCAGGGTCCCGGCCCTAGGCTCGGCGGTTGGTCTCCTGTTCATAGCCTTCGTTGTCGTGGTGCTTCTGGTCCTCGTAAGGTACTCCAAGGTGGAGGAGGCGGTCGTGTTCTGATCTCTGGCGGAGAGGGATCGCCTTGAAGCTCGTTGACAGGCTGTTTCAGGGATATACATTCCTCGTCTACGTCTTTCTGTACACGCCCATCGCTGTCATGGTGATCTTTTCCTTCAACACTTTGAGGTCCGTGGCAGTCTGGGGCGGCTTTACTCTGGACTGGTACGCCGAGCTTCTGAACAGGCCTGGGTTCTGGGCGACCGCCTACACCACCTTTTGGATCGGAGGCGTCGTCACGGTCGTGTCTGTGGTCATGGGCACTCTGATGGCATATGGAGTGACCCGGTTCCGCTTGCGGATGCGCCCCCTGATTATGGCGGTGATATACCTTCCTATCGTCATCCCGGAGATCGCTGAGTCTCTGTCCTTGCTTCTCTTGTATGTGTTCTTGAATGTCCCCCTTTCGGCTTGGACGGTGGTTCTCGGGCATATTGCTTTCGACATATCGTTTGTCACCGTCGTCGTCCATGCTAGGATGGCTGGGTTCGACCGGTCGGTGGAGGAGGCCGCCAAGACCCTTGGTGCCAACGAGATCCAGACGTTCTTCAGGATCACCTTGCCCATACTTATGCCCGGGATACTGGCCGGAGGATTGCTGGCCTTCACTCTGAGCTTCGACGACTTGATCAAGACGCTCTTCGTAAGGGGACCCGGGGTGAATACGATTCCCACCATGATCTGGTCTCAGGCGGCGAGGGGAGGCGTGTCACCGGATCTAAACGCCCTCAGCACATTCGCGCTGATGATTTCGCTAGTTTTCGCTTTCAGTAGATCAAGACTCGAGAGATCAAGAGCATCCTAGACCCAGCAAAACGTCCCATCCTCGTCTTGCGCCCTTACTGGACTAGAGGCTTGTCCCATCTCTAGATCAGCTCTTTGATAACGGTCTCTTGCAGAGAGAAGCCTCTCTCTAACAGGGCTCTTATCATCCTGTTTGGTGGGACGCAGGCTTCGGGAGGCACGACGCCCTTCGTCTCGATCTCTCCGCCTCCGAGCATCTGGGAGACGGTGGAGGCTACGATTCCCGTCAGCCCCCGCTCACCCGGCTTATACTTCTTGATCATCTGGAGGATCCGCCTCGTCCTCCTCCCCTCCTCCATGCCGACTACCTCCACCCTGGTGACGCCCGCGTAGCTTGCCCTCTCCACGGTCATGGAATCGAAGTAAGCGAGGACAAACTCTGACGGTTTGATTTCCACGCCCTTCATCGCCACAGGTTTCTCCCCCAACATTCCCAAGTTGATGAGGGTCTTTAGGGGCTCCAACATGGGCGTTGGAAAAGCCACCTTGAACTCCACCAGACGAATCCCCTTATTGATGTACGTAGGCAGGGTGGCTATCTCCGAGTGGAGGGTGTGGATGAACCGCACATCCCCTAGAGGCTCGGGGAAAGTGAGGGTCTCCTCCCCCGAGAGGGGCTCGACCTCTACGTACTCTCCGTTTCTGTAGAGGACGGGATTGAGCAGCAACTCGTCCAGGATGGTCCGAATGGAGTATCCGAAGGCGAAGCGGGGCTTCCTCTCCAACTGGACGCCCCCCGCCCTGATGTGGATCTCCTCCACCTTCTCCATCCGGTCGGCCGCGTGCCTTGCCAGAACGTTGGTCAAGCCAGGGCTGGAGCCGCAACCGATGGCGACAGTCACGCCAGCCGCCTTGGCTTGGCCGTCGAGCTCCATCTGTTTCTTGGTGAAGCGGTACAGACCTCCCAGATCCAGATAATCGATCCCAGACTCTATCGCACCCCGAGTTATGTGCATGTTCAGTTCGTACCATGTAGCGTTGATTGCCAAATCGAAGCGCCTCAACAATGGAACTAAGTGTCCGCGATCTGTGACGTCCACTCTTTCAGCGGTTAGCCTCTCGTCATCCTCCTCCCGCACGTATTGCTCCGCCTTCGCCAGGTTGAAGTCGCCCACCGTCAAGCTCGACACTCTGCCGGTTTCGAGGAGGTCGGACGCAACTTCCTTCCCCATCATGCCGCAACCCAAGACGATTACCTTCATAGCTTCCACTCACCGACCGGACACACACTGAATCACATGGTCGAACTATCACTCTTTCCCTGAGAGCTCGCTTCTCGCCACATCCTCAAAGGCTGCAAGGGTCAAGTCTATGTCCTCACTGGTGTGGGCAGCGGAGAGCATCCACCTCTCCGCGAAGAGGGGATGGGCGTAGACCCCCCGTGAGAAGAGGCTCCAGACGAGATCCCTGTATTTCTCCTTGTCTACGAGAGCCAACTGTCTAACCTTGGTTATCCTTTCCAGCTCGGTGAAGCACAACTGGAACATGGGACCCGGCCCCTGCAGCAATACCCTTTCTCCCGCCCTCTCAAGGATCTCTTGGATGCCGCTTATCAGCGTCTCCGCCGTCTTGAAGATACTACTGTAAAGGGGTCTGTTGTCTCTGAGGATTGAGAGGACAGCTCTCGAAGCCGCCAGGCCCAGAGGGTTACCGTTGAAGGTTCCCGCGAAGAAGATGCGGCCCGGTCCCACATGCTCCATGAACTCCCCCTTTCCGGCGACGGCTGCGACGGGAAGACCACCCCCAAGGATCTTGGCGAATGTAGCAAGGTCGGCGTCCACACCGAAGTACTCTTGGGCCCCTCCGGGCGCGAGGCGGAAGCCAGTCATAACCTCGTCTAGTATGAACACGATGCCGTGGTCGTCGCAGAGCTCGCGAATCGCTTGGAGGTATCCCTCCTCCGGCATGATGCACGCGGCGCTAGCCATGAGAGGCTCCGTGATGATGGCTGCGATCTCTCCTTGGTGATCCTTGACGATCTTCTCCAAGAGCTGGACGTCGTTCCATGTAGCCAAGATGACTGACTTGAGGGTTTCGGAAGGTACTCCGGGGGAGAAGGGAGCATGAATAGGGTGGTGCTCAAGGCCCAGGAACGGGAAAAGCCCCGTGAGGACGTAGTCGTGGGTTCCGTGGTAGGCTCCCTCGAACTTGATTATCTTGTCTCTACCGGTGTGGGCGCGAGCGATGCGGATGGCGTGCATCGTAGCCTCCGATCCGGTATTGGTGAAACGGACCATCTCCGCATTGGGAACCATAGACGTGAATAGGTAGGCGACCTTGAGGGCCAGCTCCGTCGGCGCTCCAAAGATCGTTCCCC
>JBHIBK010000100.1:0-6466 GCA_046759065.1 Thermoplasmata archaeon
CGGTCCTTATCTTCGTGGCCAACCACGAGTTCGAGTCAGTGGACTATACGGTTCGCGTGGACCAGGTGGGCGTGGAGATCGTCTTCAATCCGGACACTGGCCGAAACGAGACCTCCGAACTCAACCGCACCACTATGGCCTGGATGAATCTGACCCTGGACCACGATCGCAACTCAACGACCCCTTACACCTTCCAGATCGACGCCCCGGGACTCTATCAAGTGCAGTTCCTTCTGTTCCGCGACAGCGACCTGGCACAGGTGTACCTCTCCGTTCACCTCGTCGTCGCGGTCACGCCATAGCGACGAGGCAGCGGGTGGTTTCTACGCCTGGTCAACGACAACGAATACGTTGTCAAAGAGGTCCACAAGGTCGGACGCTACGAAGATGAACTTCCCTTCCCAGTCGCCTCCTGCAGACACCGGTCCTGTGCTCTGGGTCTCCCGTTGGATGACGTCTCCCCCGGCATCGAGGATCTGAACAGTGACTTCCGCCGCGTGCGGAGTCGAGTCCGCATTGGTCAGGACCAACTCCACCTCGATCTCGTTCTTGCCCTCGAATTCCAGTTCGAGTTCCGTCAACCCGAAGTCCGTGTCTTCGAAGCTCGTCTCGAAGAGGCTCAGTTTCTGAATCGATACGCCCGTCGTCACGAGGGCCACGGCCGTGGCCGCGATCGCGATGAAGACGAGAAGAACGGCGACCCAGAGTGAAACGACTCGCCTGACACGTTGCTGCTCCCCCAACTCTCCGTCCCCCAGCAGGCAGACACTGATTTTGTATTTGAAGGTAAGGATACAATTATCAGCTATCCGGAGCCGAACAAAAGGCAAGCCCAGGGGTTTCGCCTAGCCGATTCGGCGGAATCGGACGCCCCTCATCAACGACGGATTCAGGATCCGGCGGCCGTCCACGACCACGGGGGTCTTCATCGTCCCCAGGAAGTCCTCAGCCTTGAGGGCCTTGAACTCCTCCCAGTCCGCCTGCAAGATGCATCCCTCGGCCCCGTCGAGCGCCTCCTTCAGGCTGCTCACGAGGGGCAGCGATGGCATGTCTATCGCGAAGTTCGCATTGGCTATTGGGTCGTAACCAATGACCTTCGCGCCCCGCTCAAGCAGGGTGCTGGCGATGGGAAACGCGCGACTCTCTCGCACATCATCCGTGCCTCCCTTGAAGGCGAGTCCCAGGAGGGCGATGCGCCTGTCTTTCACATCCCCAAGCTCCTTCTCGAGGAGGTCGATAGCCTGGAGGTACTGCGTCTCGTTGTGTGCGAGGACGGCCTCCAGGACGACGGGTGTCCCTCCGGCCTCACGCGTAGCGCTCAGGAGGGCTCGAACATCCTTTGGGAAGCAGGAGCCCCCAAATCCCACCCCGGGAACCAGGAAGCGGGGGTTGATTCGCGGGTCGAGGGCCGCGGCCTCCATCACCTCCTCATAGGAGACTCCCAAGGCGAGGCAGATGTTCGCCATCTCATCGGCGAACGCGACCTTGGCGGCGAGAAAGGCGTTCGTGGCGTACTTGATGGTCTCTGCCGTCCGCAGATCCGTCTCAACGATGGGGCAGGTGACTTGACCGTAGAGACTGCGGAGCGACTCCGCCGTCTCCGTCCCGTCGCTTCCAAGGACAATTCGATCCGGATGGAGGGCATCCTCCATGGCCCGGCCTTCTCGCAAGAACTCGGGATTGACGGCGAGGCGTAAGGGTCGTCCCGAGGCTTCGAGAATGGGTCTCAGAACCTTCTCGGTCGTCCCTGGGACCACAGTGCTCTTCACGACGACGGTGGTGCTCTGCTCGCTTGGCAGCACTGTGGCGACGTCCCGAGTTGCCGCTCGAATGAGACTGTCATCCATCGACCCATCCGGTCGAGAGGGCGTCCCAACGCAGAGGAAGACCGCGTCGGCCTCGGGAACAGCCTCTGCCGCGGAGGTCGTCGCCACGAGTTTATGGTTGGCCTGCACGGTGCGGAGGGCCTCTGCCATCCCCTCCTCGTAGAAGGGTGGCTCGCCTCTGGCAATCGCCCCCAGACGATCCTCGTCAACGTCCACTCCCACGACATCGTGGCCCTCAGTCGCAAATGCGATCGACGTCGCCAGGCCCACCGGGCCAAGACCCACAACCGCGAGGCGTGCCATGCGCCAGCCACTTCTCGCTCGTCAATAAGCGTTGTGCAGGCGTTTCGAAATGTGAGAAACAGCACAACCTTCTTAGTCCGACCCTTCGATTCCCGGTGGGGGGGCCACTACGGCACGTCTTGGAAGAGAGAAGCTCTATTGGAAGATCGCAACAATCGGTGGCGTTTTTGTCATTCTCCTGGGGGTTGGCTTTGCCGCGATTCTCTACAGGTCACCAGACGTGGAGCAGGATCAGACCGTGTTTCCTCTCGCACTTTTCGTCAGTCCGAATCCCTTTCCCGACGTCGGGTTGGGAGAAGGCGCGTCCGCCAATTTCACGTTCGAGTTGACCGTATTCAATTCCGGTCAGAATCCGGATCTCGCGCTGGTAGTATCTGTCCAGCCCTCGTCTGCCCAGAACCTGAGTATCAGCCACTGTTTGGAGAACGGTCAGGTCAATCTATCTGGTTTCAATCAGGAGTGTAAGGACGGGGAGTTCAACGCGGATGACGGAGAGTACTACGCCAACGTGACCTCCGCTAGTAGTGTCATGTTGAGGATCCAGGCCGTGTACATTGGATCGATTACGGAGCCCGTTCCGATAGAGTGGCTCTTCTTTGCTGAGGGCACGGAGATCCCGTAAGGGCCCACTGAGGAGATTGACAGGGGGCGCTCCGCTCACCTCAGGTAACCCGGCGATGGCAGAGCTGCCCGGGAGAACCGTGAGGAATCCCGCCTGATTCTTCGAGGGTCTGCATAGACGCAACAGATTCGAAAGAAGCCCGCCGCTGGGGAGAGGCCGCGTTCAGGCCAGAGCGCAGACCTTACATGATCCGGAGCTCTTCCGGACCCTAGGTAGCTGTTGGCGCGTTCTAGAAGCCGCGTTGGCCCGGCTGCACGGGGATCGATTCGGACGCAAGGCTCTCTAGTTCTGCAAGCTCATGGAGGAGTCTTCCCCGGGGCGTGTTGCCAAGCTCCTCGATACGATGAACGAGCTGTTTCATCTTCAGGCGCACCCGCCTCAGGCCTTTTCGGCTCCATAAGTGGAGTGTAAGGACCGCTGCCAAACCCCCTGCGAGGAGCAAGCTCAATGGGAGCCACACGTCGAGAGCCGGCCCCGAGTCCTCTGGCGCACCCACCACGCCAAAACCAAAGGCGAAGACCTCGAGGAGGGGGGTGCCCGCAGTGTCGGTGGCGGCCGCGGAGATCGCGAGGATGTACAGGAGATCAGGCCGAACAGTCTCGAGGAGCCCGACCGTGAGGTTTGAGTCATCCTCCCAATGCGTGCTGTACGCAATCTCGGGCTCGATGCTCAAGGCCTGGAGTACGGACGTACGATTCATTGGTTTGCTGAACTGAACGTGGAGTTCGCCCTCGATAGGGTCGAAGATCAGGAACTCAACGATGGGGTGGTCGGCACGAGGTACGATGCCTGACGGCAGCACTACTACTCGGACTTCGTCGCTGCCGACGTTGCCCTCCAGGTCGGTTGCTTCTGCTCTGAGGGTATGCCAGCCATAAGAGGTGTCACCAGTCGACCAAGCCCAAACATACGGGGCCGCGTCGAGGGCGGCCACGGGGCTGCCGTCCAGAAAGAGCACGACCTCCTCCACACTCGTGTCGTCCGATGCCTCAACCACGACGAATACTGTGCCCGAGATTACGCTGTCTTGCGTGGGGGACGTTATCCTCACGGTGGGTGGAGTTGCATCCACGTCGGTGGCATTCTCCAGGGTGGTGGCGTTCGCGTTGTTCGAGACTGGTGACCAATTGGGCACCTCATCGGCAGCTCGCAGGGCGAACCAGTAGTCCGTTCCCGGGACGAGGCCAGTAACGTTCAGACGTTCCGTTCCACCTGCCGAGGTCGGAGACGGCACGGTCACCGATACCGGAGTCGCATTGGCAAAGTTGAGCTCGCTCAAGGAACCCGCTGTACTGTATCGGATGTCATAGGCATCGGCCTGGCCCAAGTCTCCATCGTCTCCCGGAGACCTCCATTGCAGGACCACGTAGTCGCTGTTCACGACGACTGCCGTTAGGTCGGCAACCCGGGCAGGAGCCGTCTCGTCCGGCGGGGGCGGCAGCGTCGCCACCTGGATCGGGGCCTCCTTCTGGTCACTGTTTCCCGCCGTGTCGCGGACAGTCAGGGTGACGTTGTAGGTGCCCTCGGCAGGGTAGGCGTACGTGACGATCTGGCCTTGGTCCACATCCCCGTTCCCGAAGTCCCAGTCGTAGCTGACGATTCCGATGTCGTCGGACGAAAGGGACGCGTCGAAGGTAATATTGTCCCCCACAAAAGGCTGTCCAGGGGAGAAGACGAAGGAGGCGGTAGGCGGATCGTCTGACGGCGGGGCACCGACCGAATCGATAGCGACACTGTGCTGTGAGGCGAAGTTGATGACAAAGCTGCCGCTACCGGCACTGTCTGTGACGAAGGACGTTGAGGGAGAGCCATCGACTCGAACATCGTACGCGGTGTCTGTGTAGAAGTTGTCCACCGTGAATGTGACGTCTCCCGTTGCGAGAACGTCCACTTCCGTTTTGTCGCGACCAAGCTTCCAAAGGAATGTACCGTCTCCGTTGCCGGCCACGTTGGCGGACCCTTTCTTGTCAATCGTCCCGGATACTGTTAGGGAAGCGTTGTCTGTCGCGCCAAATCCCTGAAAGGTGCTGTCGTATGCCTGACCCCCCGCCGTCATTATGACGTGCCTTGCTCCGCTGGTGTCGTTGATGAATCTCAAGCTGTCGATATCGGTATTGGCCCAGTACAGCCAAAGACCATCGCCAAGAACGGGGCCTCCATGGCTCCATCCGCTGACCAAGTTACCCCCATGATGAATCAGAGTGCTGTCGAACATGTTCGTTGGGTCGGCCCTTACCAGGTCCGCCCCACTGAGAAAGCCGAACGTGTTCCCATAGAACTCCAGATTGACACTCGTTGTGGACCCGGCACACGGAGAATTCGGGCAGATCCAGACCCCCGCATCACTGACATTCACGAACTCGTTGTAGCGGTAGGTGCTGCCACCAGTCTGAAAGATGCCGCCCCACTTCACGTCATAGAACCGGTTGTACTGAACGAGGTTGTTTCCGCTGGAGTAGATGTAGTGATAGATGCCAAATGTGCTTGGCCCGTAGAACGTGTTGTTCTCGAATATGCTGTCCAACGGACCACCCATCTCCAGAGGCTCGGTAACCCGTTCGCCGGGGGCGACGCCATCGGGATTCACGTATTGCGTGTTGTTGTGAACATACAGCCTTCTGGAGTATTCGTAGTCAAGTGCGGCCGAGTCGGTGCCTGAGGCAATCACCTCCCACGTAACGGTGTTCCAGGCCACCTCGACAGTTGGGAACCCAGGATAGAGGGTCACCAGGTTCTCGTGCATGTTGACAACCTCGATGCCCATGCAGTTGTTGCCGTAGCACTTCAGATGGAGCTCGTTTCCCCAGATTCGGGTTTCGCCCCAGTTCTTCCAGATGACGATGCCGGCATCTTGTGAAATGGAGATGTTACGCAGAACATTATCATGAAAGTTTGAGCGGGCCCCGATCCACAGATGCTGGCTATCTGTGGAATCCGTATCTCTGAAGGTGCTGGAACCGATATCAGCGATGCTGGAAGAGAAGTTGTACTTGCCGTTGGCGAAATCAGCTCCATCGATGGATACCGTTGAGCCGGGCCCAGTGTCGAAACTCCATTGGTTGGCGTTCGTGGATTGGGCGCCACCGCCTGCCATCGTCAAGGCGCCATTGATTACGATTCCGAACTCCAGATTGGTGCTTGGGCTGAATCGAATGTACACGTCGTTCAGGGTGAGCGTGACAGCGCTGTTGACGATGATGTCGCCCACGATCGTAACCGTACCGTTTTCCCACGTGGTGTCCGTGTCAATGGTGCAAGTGCCCGAGAGTGAGATTTGCCCTAGATTACTCGTGCTGCCAGGGCAACCTGCGTTCGCCTCAACTGTTCCGATGGTGTGAAGACCAAGGGCTACGAGCACAAGGAGGGCAGCCATTACACCAACCGTGACGGGGCGTCCTTTGGCTGATCCTCTCCGCCTTTCTCGTGCCGAACTGTCGGGTCGACCTTTCCTGACAGATGAAGGTCGGGCGGGGACTGGTTTTTTGACAGTTTGAGGAAGAGGGACTGATCTATTAATATACTCAACACCCGATAATGATTCTGCAGGAGCCACCCTGCCCGGCTCGTTGGACCCGAGCCGCAGTATCTGCAGCATGATCGCGAAGTCCGTCTTCAACGGTCAGGCTCCTGCAATCCCCCGCTGAATCCCCTGGCGCTTGGGGGCTCTTAATGGTTTTGTGACGTTCTTGATTTCCCGAAATGTCAAAAAATAACC
>JBHIBK010000101.1:0-6442 GCA_046759065.1 Thermoplasmata archaeon
CGACGGGCGCTGATCGTGTATTCATCCGACGAATCGAGGATTTCCCCTTGGAACAATCGAGCAAGAAGACATCTCTTCTGCCCCTCTTCCGCTCGGGAAGCTGTAAGTTGCCGCCAACAGAGATTCCAGATAGATACCTCCTGTCAGTCTATGAGCCTGGGACGAAACGCTTGCTCTCCTTCGAGGAGTTGCCCACCGATGTCCAGGAATATCTGCTCAGCCATAAGAGCAAGCTGGAAGAGCGTTACATAGTGAAGGAACAGGGCAAGGAGTGGTGGAGAACAATCGATAGCTTCGATCCCGCCCTTATCTATTCAGGTAAGGTCTTGATACCCGACCTTCAGCGAGGTGCAGCCGTGAAGGTGGATCAAGGCGAACTCATGCCAGCGCACACCGTCCTCTACGCGGCTGCCGAACCCGAGATTCTCCCTAAGCTTGCACGCCTAATCAAGTCGCCAGTGGCGGACCTATTCCGGTTCTGGAACGCACCTTCGATGCGGAACGGTACCCCGCGCGCGTCCCTCAGAGTTCTCTCGAGACTTCCATGCCCTGACCTGGTTGAGCTCGATGGAATAAAGCGAGAACCAGATGATTTCGCCGACGTTTACCACGCCTACAGGCTAAGGCCAGCGGAAGTCCGAGCGATCGAAAATGCTCACCTCCAGGCATTCGGGTCGCTCAATCTTGGCGGTGGTTCTTAAGGGCAAGACGTTGTTGAATCTCCTTAAGAAAGGCGCGTTCGGTCTCTGTGAGTTGGTCCCCACGGGCGACCTTTCTGCCTATCGCTTGGAAGGATCCGAAAGCTTCTGCATCGAGCGGAAAGGTCCCCGGTGACTGGCCCGTCACCCACTTGAACTCCTGATCCGAGAAGTCGTTGAAAGGACCTTCCAGACTTGCTTGAGCAAGCCGCTCCCTTTCCGCTGGTTTCTTCGTTGCTTGCAGGATGTTCATTACACGCGTCTCTGAAAGATTGAAAACTGCGTCGGTATTCGTTGCTCGTTTCTTCCAATCATAGAAGTACGTGGCATACTCCAGCCAGCGCTTTCCATAACCAGCTGCCCCGCTGCCCCACTGTTCAAGCGCGAACCACACCTGGTCTTGGGTGGCTTCCTTCATTCGAGACAGGAAGTCTCGAATGCTTTTCCCAGCCTGCCAGAATTCGTAGGTTGCTGGGCGGTGTTCCTGCTCCCGAATGCTTTTGGTGACATCTTTATTGTAGCTCGAAACGAGCTGCGTTGCGAATTCCCGTATAGAATCCTCGATTCTTGTTTGTCTTCTCATCTCTTCCGTGGTCGTTCCGAGCGCAAAACCCGTAGCTCCAGAACTGGGAATGGCATCCCCGGGGTAGTACCTCTTCGAACCATTCGTCAGCTGGACAATTAGGCCCATTGGCCTAGCGCGAATCCGCACCTTCTTGCCGACTAGATGCTTGATCTTCGACCAATCGATGGCCTCCCCAGTCTCAGGGTAAGTGGGCTTCTCTGGAGGTCCTCCATGCAACACTTCCTCTCTTGCCCATCGTTGGGCTTCCTCCTTTGTCCACCCTTCACGCGCCGCGCGTTGTGGCACCGTGACGACGCAATCTGCTCGTTCTACGCTCATCTCTACTAGGCAGCTTCAGCCCGAAGTCGTTCACATGCGCGCAGGAAATTCTTTCGCAGCTCATCAAGCCATCTAAACTCGTCGAGGATCTGGGTCTTGTCTAGTTTTTCCCGTACGTCCTCCTCCAATCTGAGTTCCGCGATGCGATCAGCAATTGCCTCAGCAACGAGTTCGTATAGGATCGAGTCAGCCGCTCTAGGGTCCGATTCGTATACGCCTGCTATTCGCGCCCCCTTTGTGTAGAACCAAATCTCTGCGTCGCTCCACATTGGGATGACCTCATGTTCTATCGGATCAAGGGGTGCGGTAATGGGGACAAGGTTTGCAAGGGTCCCTCGCTTTCGATCATCTCCGCGAGAACCTCCGCCTCTCCGCTCTCGAATTTTCCTTTCCGGTGGTGTCTCAACCCACAGTGCATGGCCCTTCCGGTCATACAGCTCCTCCGAACTAGCGTCATCCTTACTCTTAGGAGAACCAGGAGGAGGTACGTTGGTGAGTGTGCACAGGAGCCAATTCCGACCCTCTCCGAAGTCCTCCGAAATTGGAACTTGGAAAGTCGTCTCGATTCTTCCCTTCCTCTCGTCGTCAGCGGGTTTGAGAAGTGGCATATCGGTGGGTGCGAGTTCCCATATCGCCAGACGAGAGAGGCCCTCGTCGAGCGCCTCAAGCGTCAGATGAATGAAGGGCTGATACGTCGCACTCGGGTTCAGAATCACTACTTGGGCATGCGCTGTATCCCCGTAATCATAGTACTCCTTATCGAGGATTAGTGAGGAAATGTAGGGATGCTCGGGAGGTGCTTTGGGCTCAGGGGGCTGGCTTAGCATGCCCTCACCAGACCATGGATTGAATTCGGGAATCTGTTCCAGGGCCTTCCGGATGATCTGCAGGTTTTGCCTAGCCCGTACACGGTCCTTTTTGGTTAGCTTCGGCCGCATCTGTTGCTTTGCATATGGAAGTAGGAAATCCTCGACCTGCCTGTGGAGGAGCTCCTTCGCCTTTCTGTAATACCCGTGCGGTCCGTGCCCGCGGTGACCAGGCTTCTCACAGACCAGTAGGAAAGGCCGGTCCTCGGTGCAGTAGTAAGTAGCCCAGCCGTAGAGCCGATCTTGCAGCTCAGTCGGGATCTTCCGTCCCCACCCAGTAAGGCGTTCGATTACCTGTGTTCTGTTCTTGATTAACGCAATCCCACGGATATCCTCTGGAACGGGTTCGTCCGTAAGCAGGAGTTCAACATCCAGGAGTTCGCCTACCAGCTCGCGGCCCAAGCGGACGGGTATGCTCTTGCGACGCCTGCGTATTGGCTTCCCGCTCTCGGTTAGGGCTGCCTGCGGGAAGCTTGGGGAGCCTATCCTTGAAAGCCTCTTGCCGGCATACCCAGGCGAATCCTGACTCCCTTCTGGATGGCCGGGAACCAGATTCGCTGAATGTCCGCCTTGAGGGAGCCGAAGTCCATGAGACTCTCATGGACCTCTTTTTTGACGCCAGTGATGATGAGCTCGGTGCCCGGCTTATCTCTTGGACCCATAGCCTCTTCCGGGACCAATTCCCAGTAGCATTCGTCTCCTTCCCGTTCCCATCGAGAAGCCATACTGATGTGTTCTCTCGGATGGACAACCTTCGTACGAACAGTCAGGCTATCCCCAGCGACAACGGCGAGTGACTTGCCCTGACCCCTGTACCCTAGCTGCTGAACATCCTTGGCGAGCCCGCCCAGGTAGTGGAAATTGCCCCACTTGCAGTCCTTCTCGTGGCAGTCTTCAAGGTTGTCCGATCTGATTCCCCACTCACATTGATCGCAGTGAGACATTCCCGTGGTGCCGTAGTCGCGGATTCGAAGAATGCGGGCACTGGGATCATACTCAATAACAATGACGACGTCTCCGAAGTCCCCAAGGCGAGCATCAACTGAATTCTGGATGGCCTCCTGAAGAATCCCTTGGGCATGGTCGGGGTAGTCATCCTTATAAGACTCCATCAAGCGATATGTCGCGGAACCAAGACGATGTCTTCCCGGTCGTGCCAACTTCCCATTCCCCCTTCACATTATCAAGGTTGGCTGTTTGAGGACGTTTTTGGCGTCAGCTTGCCCTACGGTGTTCACTGGGCTCACTCGGCGTCCTCCTCTAAGAGCTCCAGACCAGCGTTTTCGACGCAGTAGGTAATCTGCCGTCCCTCGCGTAATCGTGATATCAGGTTGAGTTCTTGCATTCGGCCCAATGCCCCAGCTCTCATAGTACTCGCTACCTTGCGACTCCATTCTGGATACTCCCGCTGCACCTGTCTCGTTAGAGTCTCCGGGGAGTCCATGCCTTGTGAAATCCATTGGAGTAGACCCTTGATGAATCGAAATTCCCCGTCCATAAAGGATCTGAAGTGATTCAACAGAAACTGGACCTCAGCCGGACTCATCGTTTTGCGGGGGATGGAATCCCCCTCCATAACCGGGTTCGGCAAGCGGACAAAGGCAAGACCGATGTCAGTCATCTGTACGCCATTCGGGGCCTCCGGCGAAATCGTGATGAAGCCCAACTCCGGGAGGGCGCCAACAGCACTACCATCGCGTTGCAAATACCCCAGGAAATGAGACTGGAACCTGTGGATGGATTTCTCAGTGGCCTCTGGGAACGCCGTCGACAGCCTTTCGCCCCTGGGGATGCCCTGGAAAGCGTCGATGTCCGTAAGGAACCTTCGGGCCTTGACTCCGACATTCGTAGCCTTCCGATGGTAATCCTCCAAACTTATCCCATCAGGAGACGAGCTTAACGCTTGTGTAAGAACTCGAAGACCGACTTTGGCGGGGAGTAAGCGGTTATACTGACCCCATAGAGGCCCTTCCGCTATCCTCGGTGGTGCGACGGGAGTAAGGCCTTGCCAGGGGATGTCATCAATGCGTAATCCTTTCCAGAGATCTTCCTGTCTGGCCAGGTTCACTTCCGTACGGCGGTCGGCCCCAGATCCACCCTCAAGAGCATTCTCGTAGGAACCTTCCTCCGATTCCTCTAGGGCTAACTGGTTTTCAATAGCCAATCTAATAAATCGGACTATTAGGGCGGGTTCTTCCGACATAATGGCCCTAGCGATCCGCTCGTACGCCTCTGGAGCGAGATCAACGACGAACTTCATTCATCTACTGATGTACTCATGAAGTTATTTATATCTTTCTAGAGGTAAGGATTGTACTTGAAGGAAGTACTTTCACTCACCCCCTGTCTGCTGTTATTTAAGCAAGCAGAGGTGTGACAAGGTGACCCAGGGGTGCCCAAACACCCCTGGATCGGGAGGCCTGATAGGTTGGGTATCAAGCCCCGAGAAACGGATATGCTAGGACCTGGAAATAAACGTTTCCAGGCAGAAGATGAGAGTTCTCGATTCTCGACGCCCCTCGAGCCTGAAGCCAATTCGTTGAACAGGAGGGTGGCCCTCTACGTCTGGGTCTCCACCGAGGAACAGGCAAAGAACGGCCACAGCCTAGAACAGCAGATCGGGTTTCTCAAGGACTACTGTCGCGGTCGAGGATGGAAGTACACTCGGATCTATCAAGAGAACGGAGTCAATGGCTCGACCTTGGACCGGCCGAAGTTCGATCTGATGATGTTCCACGCGGAGAGACGCCTCTTCGATGCCATCATCGTCTATCGCCTGGACCGAATCAGCCGGTCGAACCTGGATCTGCAGAACCTCGTGGAATACCTCCGCGTCCTGGGCATCGAGCTGGTCAGCGCGACGGAGCCCTTTAACTCCACCTCCATCAACGGGAAGCTCCTCTTCGACCTGCTGGCGGGCATCGCTGAATGGGAGCGGGGGCTGATCCGGGAGCGCACCCGGATGGGAGCCCGGGGCCGGGCGCGCAAGGGGCTGTGGCATGGTGATCCGCCGCCCTTCGGGTACCGATACAACTCGGTGACAGGTAGGTTGTCCATCGACGAGAAGGAGTCAAAGGACGTCCAGACTATCTTCACCAAGTTTCTCGAACTCGGCGAAATCGAGCCCGTGGTCCGGTTCCTGAAACGGACAGGCATCCGAACCCGAAATGGGAACGGGTGGTCCAAGGCCACCGTCTCCCGCATGCTCTCCAGCCCCCTGTACGTCGGCAAGCTCGTAGTCAAGGACATCGTCACCGACCAACCCGGCCTGCGGATCATCAGCGAGGAGGCATTTCGACGGGTCCAGGCTCTCAAGAAGCAGGTGGCGAGATGCCACATCGCGCAGTTCGGCAGACGGAAGGGAGTCGTCCATCAAGTTATCGAATACTGCGGGCGCTGTGGAGAGGAGTTGGGGGGAACCCGTGCGTACTGCTCAAATTGCGGCGAGCCGCAGTGGGTGCCAAAGTTTCCCTCAGCAGCCTCCAGCAAAGAACGTGCTCGCGACATCTCGCGAGCAACACTTCTTGGGGGTAGATGACCCGTGATGGGGCCACTCCGAGCCAGTGCGCCAGTCCTCTGCATCTTCCTTCTTCTCGCCTTCGGTATGGCGCCAAGCGAAATGTCCTCTGAGTGGGAAATCGACCAAACCGGGACCGTAGAGCAGGTCATTGATGGGGATACATTTCTCGCGATTTATATGGGAAGAGTGCGACTTGCGGATATCGACGCGCCCGAGATCGGTGAACCTGGTGCTCGGGAGGCGACGGATTATCTGGATTCCCTCATCCTCCCTCAGGTGGTCTACCTAGATGTCGATGACGTTCATGGCGTGGACCGGTACAATCGCGTGGTCGCTGTGGTCTACGTCCGCCACAACTCGACGCACTTGCTGAACGTGAACGAAGCGCTATTGCGAGCCGGTCTAGCAGTCGTGATTGATTTCCCGAACGAGTTTGACCCTGCTACCTGGACCC
>JBHIBK010000102.1:0-6381 GCA_046759065.1 Thermoplasmata archaeon
AGAATGTGCTTCATATCACCCGAAACGGCCTCGCGAATTCTCAAGAAATCCCCGAAAGTGAATGGAAGGGGCCAATAAAAATGTCCCTCACGCAAAAGCCCCTGTTTTCCAAACTCAAATGTGATAATCACATCATTACGTTGATATCTGACCCAATCCCTGATGAGGCTCGGTGCCAAAGGGTGAGATGTCTATATTGCGGTAGCGAAGCCCCAGACTCGATATGCGCTGTCTGCGGCGGATCGATTCTCGAGTCCTCTCCCGCGACCCTCCTCCCGATTCTTCCCGCAAAGGAGGGAGTTCCGCATCACATAAGGAAGAGTGGAAACCTTCTCATAGTTCTATCTGCCCCTAGGAGCATTAGATCCGAGTCCTTCTCCCAGTCCATGTTGGGCGACTCGTCTCCGGACACATATGGCTCTTTGCTGAAGGAAATGGGGATATCCGATGTCTGTAGTCCGGGCAAGTATCTTCTCTTGAGCGGCCAGGAGCGAGACATTATCTCCAAGATTCTGCGTCTCGACCCGAGCGGGACGAGGAAACGCACCGATGAAACCCTCATGAGGATAGGCAACCTTCACTATCTCCTGGCAAGAGGGCTCAAGGGACTTGGGGAATGGACCACCCCCAAGAGGGAATATCATCTCAAGAGGGCAAAGAAGGCCTTTTCCCGTGTGAAATCGAACATAATCGCGAAAAGGAATCTTGGCCTCGTCTGTCTCGAATCTGGTGATGAAAAGAGGGCCATGAAGTACGTCGATGCGGCCCTCAAGGAACTGAGAAAGGATGCGGAGCTTTGGACCGCCAAGGGAATCCTACTTCACAGGAGCGAGAAACCATCGGAATCCCTGAGGTGCTTTGACAGAGCCATAAAGCTCAGGGACAACGATCCACGGATCTGGACCGCGAGGGGAAGACTTCTCGCGGACATGTCCAGACTGGAAGACGCTCTGGACAGCTTCAACGAGGCCATCGTGCGTGACAGAACGTTCATTCCGGCATGGGGAGAGAAGATGGACGCACTCATAAGGCTCGAAAGGAAGGACGAGGCCGCACAGGTCTCTGATGTCATTCAAGACATGGTCAGCGCAGGAGATGATTTCGAACACGAGGGCGAATCACCCGAACCACTCGAACCGCTCGAACTACCCGAGCCAATAGATAGTTTGGAGACTGAGCCAACCCTTGATGAACCTCTGGAAGACCAGGATGAGAACCGGGATAGGCTTCTGGACTTCCTCCTTCAAGTCGATGGAATCGGGGAAAGCAAGGCGGAGATCATAATCGCCCAGGGACTCAACTCGTTCGACGGACTGAGGAAGGCCTCCCTCAGGGACCTCACCAAGGTAAGGGGAATAAGCGAGAAGATCGCTGAGAACATAAAGGAGAGAATCGAAAGCGAACCTGTGATGGAAGAGCGCAGGAGACCAATGCCCGCAGAAATCCCGGAGGAAGCCATGGAAACGGCGAGGGCTCATCTAGAAGAAGGCGACTATGAGAAGGCCTTCACCGACTACGATTCCCTGGTTGAGCTGGACCCAGAGGATGAGGATGCATGGTTCAACCGGGGAGAGGTTCTGCAGGCTCTCGGGAGAGCCAGAGAAGCCATAGAATCCTATGAACGGGTCATCTCGATCAATGACAAGAATGTAGGAGCATGGATGGAGAAGGCGAGCGTTCTGCTGGAGATTGGCAAACCACTTGATGCAGTTGAATGCTACAAGAACGTTTTGGAGAAGGATTCCGAGAACACCTACCACCTCGCGGAGAGGGCCAAGATGCTCGCCGAAGCAGGCAACCTCGATGCGGCAATCCTCTGCTATGACATCATCCTCGAGAAGGATCCAGAGAATCTGGAGGCAAATCTGGGCATGGTCTTCTCCCTTCTTCAGTTAGGTGACCTGGATAGGGCCGAGAGATGCTTGGACGCGGCGGCAAGACTCACCTCCGTCAACGAAAAGATCTGGTGGGCGAGAGGACACCTCATGGATAGGAGGGGAAGATGGGGTGCCGCGATTCAGTTCTATGACAGGGCCATATCCCTGAGGTGGGACTATCCTGACCCCTGGATAGGAAAGGGCGAGATATTCATACGTCAGGGGAAGTACGAAGAAGCGAAGAGATGCTTCGAAAAGGTTCTTGAGATGGATGCAGGTAACGCAGATGCTTGGATAGGAAAGGCAAAGGCTTTGGACAGCATGGGTCTAGGGAACAGGGCATTTGAGTGGCTGAATGATTTTCTGGAGCTGAATCCCGAGAACGCGGAGGTCCTTGAGATGAGAGATCGCCTTCGATCCAACAGTCCAGCGGATCATCAGACACTCCTTCGCGAAGCGAGAATTCAAAGGGAGATCGGTGATTTCGAAACAGCTGTAGACATCATCGTTAAGGCTATCAAGGAGAACCCCGATGAGGAGGACGCCTGGACATTGCTTGGTGATATACTGCTCGATCTCGCGGATCCAATGAAATCGCTCAGCAAACTCGAAACGGCGACGTCCACTGTTCCCATAAGTGCCAGCTCGCTGACGCAAAAGGGAGAGATCCTCCTAAGGCTGGGAATGTGCGCAGACGCTCTCAAATGCTTTGACAGAGCACTTTCCTTGGATGAGAACCACGAGAAGGCCAGGAGGTTGAGAGAGAGATGCTTCGAGGAGACGGAGAAGGCGATATGATGCTTGGAAGGGAGGGCAGAGTCGCTAAGGAGATTCTCAACGCCGTCAGCGAAATGGAAAACGAGGAGTTTCACAGTCTCTGCCGAGAACTGGCGGACAATATGGATGTCCAAATCAAGGAAATTGAGTCCGGTGAGGGAGAGACGAGAATCAGAGGCGAGCTGAGGCCGACGGGGAAGGAACCGGTTGCGCTCGTTATGACCTTCAAGAGGGAAATGGCAGAGCCCGAGGATTTGCAGAAGATAGTGGCCTTGAGCAAGGAGGCCGTGGGCATTTTCATCACGCCCTCGGGATTCAGTGAGGATGCCAGAATCTACGGTGAGGAATTCAAGATAAAGATGTTCGACGCCGACGGATTCGTCACCCTTCTCAGACAGTACGACCTCACCGAATCTCTCGAGGAGAGACTGAGGAAGAAGTTCCTTGAGAAAGAGGGAGCGAGATACCTGCCCAGCATAGACAGACTGGAGGGATTGATCAAGCTGGCGAAGGAGCACTATTCCCTCAACAATCAAAAGAAAGCCCTCCAATATCTGGAGCAGGCTCTGCAACTGAAGCCTAACTACGATCAAGCTTGGTCGCTGAAGTCCAAGATCCACGAGGCTCTTGGGGAAATGGATGAGGCCCTCGAGTGCGCCAAGAAGGCAGCCGAGTACAACGTGGGCGATTCCGAACTCTGGCTCGCACTTGGCAATGTTCTCTCAAGAACGGGAAGGACGAAGGAAGAGATCCAGTGCTACGACAGGGCGATAAGCCTCAGCAAGAAATACACTCAGGCCTGGAACAATAAAGGAATAGCCCTTCATTCCATCGGCAAGTATCAGGAAGCGATAGAGTGCTATGATCGCGTTCTTGAGCTGGACTCGTCCAACATCCAAGCGCTCAATAACAAGGGGGCCGCTCTCGGGAAACTCGGAAAAGACAATGAGGCCTTGAAGTTGTACGGGAGGGCATTGGAGATCGATCCAGATTTTGTAGATTCTTGGATAAACAAGGCGGTTCTCCTTCAGCTGATCGGCGATGATGCCGAGGCGATCAAAGCCTTCGACAGGATACTTCAGGACGTAAGGGATGACGCGAACGTATGGTATCAGAAGGGCATCTCACACATGAATCTGCAGGAGAACACCAACGCGGAGAAATGCTTCGAGGAGGCCCTCGTGCTCAATCCAGACCTGACTGAAGCGAAAGAGGCGTTGGGGAAGATGAAATCCAGGATAAAGAAGAAGGGATATCCCTGTTTTGGAGAGTACGATGGCAAGGACGAGGGATGCGCAGAATGTAGTGTATCCAACGAGTGCAAGGAGAAGAGCAAATGACTCTGCCAACGATGGATGAAGTGATTGATGCGAGCAGACAGACTCTGAAGCACTACTGCGAGCTCTACGGTCTGTCCACGAAGGGAAAGAACCGATATCTTAGGGCGAGGCTGTTCAAGCTCATACGATTGGGCAATGCCCGCGAGGGTGAGGACGAAATGGCTGGGACCGACGGCCTCCCCCGCTTCAGGAGGGCTCTTCTGCTGGCCTCGAAAGGAGAGACGAAGCGGGCGATGGATGAAATCGAAAAGTGCATAGAATCATGTCCAGAATCCGCCCTCTCTCTCACTGCGAAGTCTCTCCTTCTCGATATTGTGGGAAATGGAGAGGATGCGGTGAAATACTCGGACCGAACGGTCGGGATTGAGGACAGCTGGGAGGTGCTTCTTGGAAGAGTTCTCGTACTCCTCGGTGCAAGAAGGCTGAGCGAGGCCGAGGATGTGGCTGATACCCTAGTCAAGAAGCAGGAGAGTTTGATTCCATGGCTCCTCAAGGCCTTCGCCACAATACCGGCGGGCCGGGCGGGCCTTGCCGTTCAATACTTGGACAAGGCGATAGAAATCGATGATCAGCTCCCCGAACTCTGGAACATGAAGGGCGAGATTATGGTGCGGCTAGGGAACCACGGAAACTCCCTGCCCTGCTTTGACCGGGCAATCAGTCTTCGTGAGAACTACTCTGAGGCACACAACAACAAGGGAGTGGCGCTTCTTCATCTGGGTCACTATGGCGATGCCCTCGAATGCTTCGAGAAAGCCCTGAACATGCGGGCAGAGTATCCCGAGGCTCTCGGGAACAAGGCGGTCGCCCTGCACCTATCGGGGGACTCACCGAAGTCGCTGAAATGGATCGAGAAGGCCATCGATGTCGCACCGACTACGGAACTGTGGAACAACAAGGGTCAGATCCTACTCTCGATGG
Source organism: Thermoplasmata archaeon (assembly GCA_046759065.1). Classification (GTDB taxonomy): domain Archaea; phylum Thermoplasmatota; class Thermoplasmata; order RBG-16-68-12; family JAGMCJ01; genus JAGMCJ01. The sequence goes on from JBHIBK010000102.1 coordinate 4,916, forward strand.
ACCGCCTAGAGAATGCTCTTTCTTCCTTTGACAGAGCACTGGAGATGGATTCGGACTCTGTCGAGGCCAAGTACGGGAGGGAAATAGTCCTGGAGAAGTTGGAGGAGAAAAGGGCGGAAGAGGAGGCCTTTGCCCGCCCCACGGACCTCAATGACATCTTGGAGATGAGCGAGTCCGCCTAGCCCTACTTGGTGAAATGAAGGATCGAACCGCTCCGTCCGAGATTGCTGATGAGTTTTCTCACGCTACCAGCGGACTCGTACTCCCTCGTTAGGAGGTCGATCTGCCTTTTCCCCATGTTCTGGGCACGGAGCTCCCTTCTGAACATTCTCACAGCCTTCTTCTTCCTCGACTCGAAGCGCAGGAACTGAAAGAAGAGTCTGATGAGGAGCACGGGGACGTAGACCGTTACGGCGAGTATCGACTCACTCGTCCTCCGACTCCTCATGGAACTCCTTCATGACCTTCTTCTTGATGGCTGTCTCGATCTCGATCCCGATGTCATCATCATCTCCAGCGTGCACCTCCATCTTCTTTCCGCTAATGGCATCGCCGATCATCCCAGGTAGGTTCAGACTGGACATGTAGGCCTGCGTCAACGAAAAGGCCTGGTCATCGGTCATTCCGCTCTCCTTCAGCGTCTTGTAGAAACCCGCCACGGCTTGGGCGTACTTGGCTGCCTGGTCCTTACCGTAGAGGACATCGGTCAGACTGTTCAGCAATGCTGGGATCTTCTCTGAGACGACCTCGAGAATCTCCTTCACTTCTTCTGCGTCCTTGGGCATTCCTATCACCTCTTCTCTTCATATGAATGACCCTCATATTTAGGCAAAGCGAGCACTTGTGACCATCTGCTGAGTAATTCCTGCGAGATGCTGTATTTCTTGCTCTTGCCCGTGCTCGCACACTCAATCGCTCCCTTCTTCTCGAGAATCTGAAGTCTCTCTCTGACTATCCTCCTTGATGCCGTTCCCCTTCTATTCTTCAGTTCCCTGGTTATCTCGGAGATATTCCTCTCCTTCGCGTCGAAGAGAATTTTGATGATCTCGATTGAAATGGGATCCTTCAACCCAGGTAGGAGAACCTCCGGAGAGACAGAGCCGTACCTCTCATACATCTCGAGGAGCTTGAAATAGCCTCTCGATATCTCCTGAAACCTCTCAAGATAGCCCAGCACCTGGGAATAGGGAGTGGAGATCTCCTTGATTGTTTTCTCCAACCTCTCCATTTTCTCAGACAGTTGCCTAATCTCCTTCCTCAAGTCCTCCTCGGCCATTCTATGACTGCAACAGAATGACGGTCTTTAATAGTATTCCTGAACGGAGGAGATGAATGCAGAGATTGGGACACCGAGCAATCATCGCGTGGGCGTTATACGGAATCGACATGGCTTCGAGGCCGCCGAGAAATGGAAGTTAACCTTGTTTAAGGTTAACCGTTCGTTGAATTCGGCCGATGATCTTTGG
>JBHIBK010000103.1:0-6379 GCA_046759065.1 Thermoplasmata archaeon
CGGGCTTCTTCATGAGCTTCGAGTTCGACAAGGAGGCCTACTCGCCGGGCGACACGATGACGATAACCTACGAGATCAAGGCAAGGGGCGATTCCACCCTTCCGGGGACATTCAATATTGAATACGGTCTTATGAACGGCCCAATGTACACCAAGCAGACAACGAACGCCAAGGGAACGCTGAAGTACAAGATACCACAGGGGATAGATGAAGGACACCAGATATTCGGCGTGGCCGAATGGGGCACAGCCAGCGCGGCGGAGACTGTCTAACCCGTTCGAGTGGGCGAGGTTAGGAGACATGCCTCTGATGACGTGGCTACTGCTCATACTCGTGATCATACTGTTCATTCTAGTTCTGAGGCCGAGACGGCCGGCGAAGGCCGCGGTACCTTCTGAGGCACCGGCAGAGCCCGCACCCGCTGAGGCACCGGCAGAGCTAGCGCCCGCGGAAGAAGCTGGCCCGATGCTTATCAACTGCAAGGCGTGCGGAGCACCCATCGAGCTGACGACATCGAAGAGACCGCTCGAGGTCATGTGCCCCTCCTGCGGCGAAACAGAGATGGTGCAGTAGTCACTTAACGGTGAGCGAAGTAGGCGGTTATTCCGCCTACGACCTTATCTATCCTAGCGAAGCCTATTCTCTCGAACTGGACGATGTCCCCGGGCTTCGCATTCTGAAGGGTTGATTCCCCATAGCCCTCCAAGATGCTGCCGTCGGACATGATGACCTTCACGGGGACCTCGGCGTCCGACCACTGGATCTTAGGGATGTCCTTGACCTCTGCCGAAACGAATTCGGCTTCCTCGCCCAAGACAACGTTGCAGAAGTCCTTCAGCCTGACCTCCTTGCCGACGTTGGCATCGAGGTCGTCCTTGGCGACAAAGACTATGTCCCGCGAGACATCCAGGGGCCGAGAGCCTCTCTCCCCGAAATCCGGATGGAACGGGGCTTGGGCGACCCTCAGATCCTCGGGTTTGCCAACGAGGTGGATTTTCACGGGGTCGGGCACGAAGAAGTACCTGTCCGCCCGCTCGTCTATCATCTTCCTGTTCTCGGCGTAGAGGTTCTCCGCGGCGACCTCAACATCGGTGAGGCTCACACCGAAGCCCAATATGAAACTCCTCACGGCCTGAGGGTCGATGCCTCTCTTCATGAGCGATTGGAGGGTCCACGTCCTCGGGTCGTCCACTCCCGTGTAAACTCCCTTCTCGATCTCCCTGCTCATCCGGCTCTTGCTGAGCTTCATCTCCTTGAGCCGCAGCATGCCATAATGGACGAACTCCTTGTGCGGAAGGTCGAAGAGGTCCCACAGGTACTTCTCCATCTCGTCCTCGATGACTAGGTCCTTTCCGCGCAGAATGTGCGTCACGCCGAGGAGGTGATCGTCGACAGCCCAGGAGAACTCGAGCAGCGGCCAGACCCTGAGCTTGTCCCCTGTTCGCGGGTGGACCCTGTCGCGGATTCGGAAGAGGACCCTGTCCCTGAACGCAGGATTGGGGTGCTTCATGTCCGTCTTGAGCCGGACGACGGCCTCGCCCTCGCCATAGTAGCCGTTGAGCATCTTGAACCATTTTTCTACGTTGTCGTCGGTCGTGGAGTTTCGGTGCTCGCATTCCTCGCCATTCTCCCGCAGCGCCCTCAGCGTCTCGGCGGGGCACTCGCAGACGTACGCGTGGCCGTCCTTCAGGAGCCTCTCACCCCACTCGTAGAATAGGTGCATGCGGTCCGACTTGTAGACGACCTCGTGACAGTTGACGCCGAGCCAGTCCAGGCCCTCCCTTATGAGGTCGTAGGCCTCGGCGACGGGGACCTTCTCTTCCGAGCCTATCGTGTCGTCAAAAACGAGCAACAGCTTTCCGTCGTACCTCTTCACGTACTCATCGTTCAGAAGCGCCATTCGCGAGTGGCCGATATGAAGCGCACCGGAGGGGTATGGAGCGAGGCGCATGACGACCCCGTTCTCGACGTTAGTGAGCTCTGGAAGCTCCGTCACCCTCTCCTTCTTCTCCCTCTTCAGTAGGGAAGGGTCGATCTCCGCGAGCTCTTCTCTCTGCCTTTCTGGCGGGAGGGTGTTGACCTCCTTGACCACATCTCGCGCGACCTCGAGCACTTCGGATGCGCGGGACTTGAGGCTCGGGTCCTCCGCAATCATCTTGCCCATGACGGCCTTCACATCCGCGCGCCCGCCAAAGAGATGGGCGTTCTGAAGAGCGTACTTCCTGGCGAGAAGGCGGAGGCTCATTGGCTGGAAAACGGTTGAAAAGTATATAATCGTTGGCGGGTCTTGAGAGTCGATAGAATCGGAGGCTGTATGTCGCTTTTGAATGACGACCCAATTCCCTAGCTCATTGATGAGGAGAATCCGAGATCACTGTATCTCACGTGGCGCGATGTCCTCGGAAGGAGAGGTCGCGAGCTTCGCGAAGCGAGGGGGGCGGTGATGAGGTCAAAGCTCGTGGAGAAGATCCTCTTAATTGTCAGAAGGGTGTTCAAGCAAAGTGTCGAGAATTGGAGCACTTTCGCCACCGGTGACTTCACACTCTCGCTCTCGGGAAGTGTTATATAATCACAGATGGATGCTTTCTTCTCAACGGAGGGGTTCGTGACGGAATTAGCGTTTCAGCCCAAGATGGTCGGGCGGGAGAGTGAATTCGAGAAGCTGATGGAGCACCTTGACCTCGCTCTCGAGGGAAAAGGCAGCACGGTGTTCATCTCGGGGGAGGCGGGCATCGGAAAGACGAGGCTGGTAGAGGAGCTGAAGATTGTCGCACAATCAAAGGGCTTTCACATACTCTCGGGATACTCCATCTACGAGTCCCTCACTCCCTTTATGCCCTTCCTGGAGGCCCTGAAGTCGGGAGGATTGGAATCCCTCTTCGCCGAGGAGGCGCCCAGAGTGGAGGGCGTTTACCTTGTGACGGACACCGGGTTGCTTGTGAAGGAGGTCGTAAGGCAGGAGACGAAGCTGAACCCGAACATATTCGCTTCCATGCTCTCCACGGTGGGAAACTTCGTAGGTGACTCCCTAACCCTGGAAAGGGGAGAGAAGACTCGGGACACATTGAACCGTCTCGGGTACAGCGACTACACTATTCTAGTTGAGAGCGGAGAGAACGCCAATTTGGTAGTGGTACTCACCGGGAGGGAGAATGAGTTTCTCATCGACGACATGCGAGACACCCTCACAAAAGTGGACAGGTTCTGCGGAAATGCCCTGAAGGATTGGGATGGTGACGAGGAAAGCGTGCATGGCATTGACAGGCTTTTGCGCCCCTTCATTACGTCTGGGAAGTACGACGGAGTGTACTATGGAAGGGAGGACCCGAAGGCGAGGAGGAATCTACTGTTCGAGAACGTGTCCCTGGGATTAGTGAGGCAGGCACATGCAAATCCCACGTTGCTGTGCATCGAGGACCTGCAGTGGGCGGACCCCTCCACGCTCGCATTGATGCACTACGTTGCGAGGAACGCGACGAATAACGGACTGCTCATCGTCGGCACCTATCGCTCTGAGGACCTCATGGTGAAGGAAGGGGAGACCCATCACCTCGTCAAGGAGATGCAGAAGATGGGGCGAGAGGAGCTGAGTGAGGACATAGAACTGGGGAGGCTGTCGGATGATGACACTGTGGAAATACTGGATTTTTTGCCTAGCCACGTCGATTTCAGCAACGAATTCGCGAGTCTGATCTACAAAGAATCCGAGGGGAACCCGCTATTCATCATAGAGCTCGTGAAGCTGACGATCGAAGAGGGAATCCTCATGATGGATGACGGAACCTGGACCAAGACGAAGGGCACAGGGGAGGTGGGAATTCCCTCCGGAATACGCGATGTTCTTGTAAGGAGGCTAAACCGAGTGGAAGAGAAGCACAGGGAGGTATTGGACGTCGCCTCCGTCATCGGTGAGGAGTTCACCTCCGAATTGCTCACTTCGATCTTGGACATCGACAGGATGGATCTCCTGAAGCTCCTGGCGACTCTAGAGAAGAATCACAGACTTATCCACTCTCGCCATAGAGGCTACAAGTTTGACCACGCAAAGATAAAGGAAGTGTTGTACAGCGAGATCCCCGAAGAACTGAGAATGGAATACCACTCGGTCACTGCAAACTCCATCGAGAAACTGTATAAGGATGATCTAGATGAAGTAATAGGAGATCTGGCATTCCATTACTATCGATGCAGGAATAGGGAGAAGGCTCTTCTCTATCTCATCAGAGCAGCCGAGAAGGCGAAGAAGGATTATTCAAATGAAGAAGCGATAAGATTCTACACTGAAGCTCTGGAATTGGAAGAGGACGCACGGGAGAGAATGGAAATATTCGAGGGTCTCGGATACGTCCACGACCTAATCGGAGATTATGATATGGGTCTCGCATCATACGAGAGAGCGTTGGAATTGACCGAAGACAAAAGGAAGAGAGCGGAACTACTCGCAGGAAAGGGCGAACTTCAGAGAAAGAGAGGAGAATCCGAGGAGGCCATGAGGGTCCTGAGACAGGCTTTGAGCCTGGTGGGGAATAAAGCGTGTAAAGAAGAAGCCCTGGTTCTCAACGTTATTGGCCATGTTCAGGAATACCGAGGGGACGTGGACTCGGCCCTCGAGTCCTATGGCAGGAGTCTGGAGATACGGGAGAAGATCGATGACCAGGCGGGAATTGCGGGCTCACTAAACAACATCGGCAACATACTTCTCCACCACGCGGACTTCGACCGGGCACTGGAATACTACCACAGGAGCGTCGAAATATCGGAGAATATCGGTCACCTGCAGGTCCTCGCCACTCACCTCCGCAACATCGGTGCTGTCCATCTCCACCGTGGGGACTATGACCTGGCCCTCGACTACAGCAAGAGGAGCCTGGAGATACGTGAGAAGATCGGCGACCAGGTGGGTATTGGCTTGGCGTTGCGAATCATCGGCCGGGTGCACAAGAACAAGGGGGACTACGACCGAGCATTTGAGTACATCGAGAGCAGCCTGGCGATGGAGGAGAAGATGGGCAACCAAGAGGGAATATCCGGGTCACTGATGGAAATAGGTGAAGTGCATCTCGGACAAGGGAACTGCGACCGGGCCCTGGAGTGGTACGAGAAGAGCTTGGCGATCGAGGAGAAGATCGGCGGCCAGAGGGCAATCGACTTTGTACTAAAGGACATCGGTGATGCACATCTCGGACAGGGGGATTACGACCGGGCCCTGGAGTATTACGAGAAGAGCTTGGCGATATCGAAAACCGGTAGTCAATTGCTACCAGTCCAGACATATTGCGGCATTGCGGAAGCCCATTTCGAGAAGAGAGACGTTGAGAAGGCCCTGGACTTCTGCAAGCTGGCATTTTCTTCGTCCGTGGAGATAGGTCGGAAGAGAGAGATTGCGATAGCTAGGAGAATCCTCGGGAAAATCTACCGCGAATGGGACATGTGGAAGGAATCCACTAGGAATTTCGAGGAGAGCATTAGGTCATTCAAAGAGATGGCAATCAAGAAGGAATTGGGATTGGCATACTGTGAGTTCGGGCTGATGTGGGATAGGAAAGGGGATGCTGAAAAGGCAAGAGAGCATCTAGACATGGCACTTGAGATATTCGAGAAGCTGAAGTTGGAGAGGGAGACAGAGAGGGCGAGGGAAGCATTAAGGGACATCCGGGCGTGAATCCCTATGTTCACGGAAACCCAGGTGAGTTGATGGGCATCAAGAAGAAGGTCGTCCTCCTCGGAGACAGTGCAGTGGGGAAGACCAGCCTGATTCGAAGATACGTGTTCGACCTCTTCGAGGACTCCTACATCGCCACCATTGGAAGCAAGGTCACGATGAAGGAACTCAAAATCCCCAGACCCAACAAGACGGTGAAACTCACCATGATGATTTGGGATCTGCTTGGCCGCGAGGGGTACACCGCATTCCACGCGAGGACATTCGCGGGCGTCCACGGGGCCCTCCTCGTCGCTGACCTCACAAGAAAGGAAACCCTGACCAGCCTAGAGCGGTACTGGATCCCAGCGCTATTCGAGGTCGTGGAGAACGTTCCCCTGGTCTTCGTCTGCAACAAATCCGACTTGACGGGGGAGTTAGAGTTTGAGGGGGAAGATATCGCGGAGATCGCGTCCAAGTACAGCGACCAATTCAAGGACGTCCTGCCCAAGGACCTTACATCATGGTATACGACCAGCGCCAAGACCGGAAGCAACGTCGAGAAGGCGTTCGAGAGCCTTGGTCATCTGATGCTCTCCGAGAAACTGCAAGAGGATCCGGTGAAGGAGCTTTACCAAAGCTTGGTCGCGACAGGAATCCGCAGAGCTGCGGACAAGACGACCTTGATAGGCATCTTGGACGAGATAATCGTGGACTTCTGTGAAGGGTTCGAAGATC
>JBHIBK010000104.1:0-6322 GCA_046759065.1 Thermoplasmata archaeon
GCAGGTGAGAAGTGGCACGATGTCGAGTTCCACCTCTACGAGGACGGAACCGAGATAGCGCACGCACAGATGGTACGGTATCCTGGCAGTCCGGACGATCAGGCCGTCACGGTCTCAGGTCTCAACGTATCACTATCCAGCGAGTACTCCGTCCTCGCCCTGTACACGCCCATGGACGATCCCATGAACGGACAGATATGGGGCTCCACCCCCGCCTGGGTCATCCTCGACTTCGATGACGGAAACGATACGTGGATACATCACACCTTCAACGTAAGGCACAACGAGACGTGGACGTGGGAGATAGACAGGTTGAACGAGTACTTCGCGGGTCACGACTTCACATTCCATGCGTCCGCATACGACCCGGGAAGTGATGATCTCACATTCACATGGGACTGGGGAGATGGGACCTCCGAGACGCGGATCTACTACAACGATGGAACGGGTCCTGATCCGTACCCGAGCACGGACGTGAATCCCATATCGATAGACGAAGTTGGGACTCACGCGTTCCCTGGCGGGGGCACGTATGTTGTCACTCTCGAGGTCCTTGACGACGATGGTGGCTCGACCATCATTACATTCACAGTCAGCATCTGATTCGGCTCTCACTCTCGGAATATGAGCGTGGGCCTGAGCGAGTGGTGCATGACTTTCGACGCCACCTCTCCCAAGAGGATATCGGCGACAGCTGAGGTCCCCCGGTAGCCCATCACAATCAGATCGAAGTCCTGCTTTCTTGCCTCCGCAAGTATCTCTTCCGCGGGTCTGCCGATTCTCACCATTTCTTTCCCGCTCACCCCGTAGTCCTTCAGTATGTCGATTCCAGCATGCACGAACTCCCATGCGTGGCTCACGGCTTCACTTGACTTCCATTGCGAGACTGAGAGGACGGTCACATCCGCCTTTGCCGCTTTCGCTATGTTTCCCGCATACCGTATCGCGTCGAAGGAGGTTCTTGACCCTGCCGTGCACATGATTATCTTCGAAACTTCTCTCACCTTCTTCACCACGATGACGGGCTTCTTCGCATGATGGATTATCTGTGACGAGATTCCTCCAAGAAGGAATTCCATGACTACCGAGGCCCCATGCGAGCCGACAACGAGAAGGTCGAAGTTCTCCTCGTGAAAATCTCTCAGTATCTCAGCCGCTGGAGAGGTGCCTTGCACTATCCTTACGCCGATGTCCAGATTGAACTTCTTTCGGTACTTCTCGACTTCTTCGTTCATCTTGACTTGCTGTTTGTCCAACTCTTCCTTTGTTCTGGCAACCATGGCGCCCCAACCCGGGTAGATAAGCGCCTCCTCAACGACATGAATCATCTCAAGCTCCGCGTTCAAAATGTGAGCGAGGCTGGTGCCGTATTGGAGCGCTGCATTCTCCTCGATGTTCTCGTCAACCGCCACTAAGACTCTTCCTATCTCACCCATCAACTCATCACCCTGCCCAACCGAATGCCACCTTTGCGAGCATCAACACTCCGAGGGCGCAGATGGCCATGCCCACCATTACCCTCAAATTCCTTGCGTGAACCTTCTTCACCGTGAACGCGGCCGCGGGAACTGATGCAAGGCCGCCCACCAAGAGCCAAGGCACAAGATCCCATTGCGTGCTGGGAACGAACAAGAAAAACAGAAAGGCTCCCACTGCAGATGTCAGACCCTCCGCCACGGAACCTATCCCGATCGCGCTCTTGCTGCGTACGCCGGAGAGAATCTGGCCCCCCGTGGCAATCGGACCATAGCCGCCGCCACTTATACCCTTATTGAAAGCTGCGAAGAGTCCGAGAAAAACGATCTTCTTCATCGTAAGGACGAATGTCCTCTCGAACGTCAGGAGAAGAATAGCACCGATGCAGAGAACAAGGATTCCGATGTAGATCTGAATATAGTCTTCCGGAATGCTGACGAAGGCAATGACCGAGACCGCCACCCCCATTATGCTGAAAATCGTGAGAACGGCTGTAATCTTTAGGTCCGCGGACCCAAGCCTGAGATCCACGTTCTCGAAATGGTGGTGGAACATCCCTCCCACTATTCCGGTTATGAATTGGCTCAGCAAGAGTGCGGGAACGACCTCGAAAAGTCCAAATCCCATGACCAGAAGGATTGGAGTGAGGCTGGTTCCATAACCCATTCCAAGAGAGGCATCGGTGTACTGGAATATGAAAGCCAGAACGGTTATGATCACCATGGTCTCCAGCAGCATGAGCGACTCTCCCTCGCGTTCATGAGATCGTCCCTTCAATCGTAAAGGGATCGTGACGGAGATAGGATTTCCCAGCTTAATAGGTATCCTCTGGTGCCGGTCTGCGAAGACCAAGGACAGTTCCCTCTTGGTTTCGGGATCCGCTGGGATTCTATGAATGCCCTTATATAACGACCATGCAATCGCATCCATGAGGGAGAGAAACGGCCGAGGACATAGTCGAAATCAATCCTTGCACAGAGGACGGATTTGTGACGCTTGAGGCTAGATTCGACTTGAGTCGGATTTCAGGTTGCACCTTTGGTGAGTACATAGACTCCAAGCAGATGTGCTACCTAATGCGTACTATCGAGTTCTTCGATCGCTTGCGATGCTCAGAGGAGATGGGCTATGCCTATGGGGAATCTGGCGGTAGGCGCATACACGCCTTCCAGGGAGGAAAGATAATCGTTCGCAGGGCCGAGGACGAAGCGGATGCCCAAAGAATCCTAAGAGCGCTCGCGCGGGTCATGTGGGGATCCGTGAAATGCGATTGTGAGCACGCGATGGTTCGTTGCCTCTCAGGGGCTTGCGACCACTGCCTGAACGATGTTTGCGGTTGTCAGCTCGAACCTCCTATGGAAAGCGGAAGGCCGGAAGGGAGGTTGATGGGATGGGAGGTTTTGGACTTTGCCATCTCGCTGGAACACGGTGAGAAGTATCGTTCCGCCGCTCATCACCTGAGGCAGGCGGGAGAGAAGCTAGCGAAGCTCACCGAGACGCTCTCCAGCGAAGGGGACGGCTTGGCGAAGCTGGAGAACGAGGTCAGGGCTCACTGCGTCGAGGCTGGAAGGCTGGCAACGTCCTTTCTCATAGAGACCGACAATGGGTTCCATGCAGGTCTGTGTTTCCTCCTCCACGGTGTGGCTCTCAACATTCTTTCTGGTCTGGGGGCTCTCATCGCCTGGAGCGGGAAAGAGGGGAGGCAAGAGCTCTCGAGGATCTCCAAGTTCGTTCTGGAGTGCTTCACGACCTTCTTCGAGTCTGAACATGAGAATCTGGAGAATATCGAGAGGGAGCGTGAGAGCATCTTGAATGACCTTTCAAGCGAGGACACCTTCCGAATCGTCGATGCCAGCTACCACACCACGAGGGTTTTGGGCAAGGTCTTTCCCAAGTAATAAATAGCATCCTGGTTCTTTCTGAACCCAAAGCGGAGGTGTTGAATGAGGAAGGTCTATCTCGACTACGCAGCCGCTAGTCCCGTTGATCCGCGCGTGATGGAGGAGATGTTGCCATATTTCACGGAAAAGTACGGTAACCCTTCCAGCGTCTATTCGCTTGGTTTCGAAGCGAACACGGCGATCGAGGAGGCACGCGAGCGGGTCGCGAAGATCATTAACGCCGAACCGAAGGAGATGATATTCACATCTTGCGGTACGGAGTCCATCAACCTCGCAATCAAGGGCATAATTCTCAGGAGGAAGGGCAAAGGAGATCACATAATAACCTCGAGCATTGAGCACCCATCCGTTCATTCGGCGGTCGATGAGCTGGAAAGGGGCGGTTTCTCCGTAACCCGCCTGCCCGTGGACGAAGACGCCATCGTGGACGTCGAGAAGGTCAAGGAGTCGATTACGGAGAGGACCATTCTGATTTCCGTGATGTATGCGAACAACGAGGTCGGGTCCATCCAGCCAATCAGAGAGATGGGTGAGATAGCCAGGGACAAGGGAATCCCCTTCCATACTGATGCGGTCGCTGCGGCGGGGAAGATACCCATAGACGTTGCGATGGATGGCATAGACCTCCTATCGATGGCGTCTCAGGAATTGTACGGCCCGAAGGGCGCGGCGGCTCTGTTCCTGAGAAAAGGTGTTTCGATCGCTCCACTTCTCCATGGCGGTCGCCAGGAAAGAAGGCTCCGTCCTGGGACGGAGGGTGTGCCGCTCATCGTGGGCATGGGGAAGGCCGCCGAGATTGCGGCACGGGAAATGGCATCGGAATCAGAAAGGCTGAGGAAGATGAGGGACAAGCTCATCAAGGGACTCACAGCGGGGGTTAAGGAATCCTATCTCAATGGCGGGCTAGCGAAAAGGTTGCCGGGCAACGCCAACATACGATTCAACTACATCGAAGGGGAGTCCCTCATCTTGAATCTGGACATGAAGGGAATTCAGGCTGCGACCGGATCGGCATGCACGTCCGAGACACTTGAACCCTCACACGTTCTCACAGCGATGGGAATCCCACCCGAAGATGCGCACGGATCGATAGCGTTTAGTCTGGGACGATGGACACTGGAGGAGGACATCGATTACGTGATCGAGGCTCTCCCGCCCATAGTGAAGGATCTGAGGGCAATATCTCCGATGGTTCCCGAGGGGTGGACGGACTGAAGTTCCTCCGCAGGTTGCACTGGCGGCTTATCTAGCGGGTGATGGCCCGCTCAAGGTCCTCGATGATGTCCTCGGGATCCTCGATTCCGACTGACAGGCGGATAAGGTTGTCAGGGATTCCAGAATCTCTTCTCTCCTTCGCGCTGATGTACTTGTGCGAGGTCTCAAGCGGGAGTGATGCAAGACTTTCCACACCTCCAAGACTCGGTGCCAATTTTATCAGCTCGAACCTTCTTGACACCCTTCTGGCATCTTTCGCGGCCCGTCCGGCCTCGAAGCTGACCATCCCGCCAAAGCCCTCCATCTGCTTCTTCGCGAGGTCGTACCGTTCAAATGACTTGAGCCCAGGGTAGTACACCCTCTTGACCTGTTTGAGACCCTCCAAGGATCGTGCCACGACCATTGCGTTCTCATTGTGGACCTTCATCCTGAGATCGAGAGTTTTCATCCCCCTCGCAATTAGGAACGCGGCAAGCGGATCAGCCGACCCGCCAAAGAGCCTCCGTCTTTGCTCGATCCTTTCCATCCACTCCTCCGAGGACACGGCAAATCCCGCCACGACGTCACTGTGTCCGTTGAGGTACTTCGAAGCACTGTGAACGATTATGTCCGCGCCCTGCTCCAGGGGCTTCTGATTTATCGGCGTGGCAAATGTGTTGTCAACTATGAGCACCGCGGAGTTCCGATGAGCCATCTTGGCGATCCCCTTCATATCAAGGACTCTGAGGAGGGGATTGGTCGGAGTCTCGATGAGGACGGCCTTCGTATCTGGTTTGAAAGCGTCTTCAAGGGCGGAGAAATCCTCGCAATCCAGGAAGTCAACCTCGATTCCGTGGCGGGGAAGCTCCTCACTCAATAGTACGCGGGTCCCTCCGTACGGGTCCGGGATGGAGACGAGATGATCTCCCTTCTCAAGAACAGAAAGGAGCGTCGCGGTAATGGCTGCCATCCCTGACGAGAAACCGAGGCATCCTTCACCACCTTCCAGCGCTGCGAGCTTCCTCTCCGTAGCCTCAATCGTCGGATTGGACAGTCTCGTGTACACGTATTTCTTCTGCCATTCCGGGTAGTAGAACGTGGAAGTCTGGTATATCGGAGTGACGAGAGAGCCAGTCTCTTCCTTGGTCTCCCCGGCATGCACACAAATCGTCGAATAGCCTGACATCGTATCACGCGTACTCGAAAGGGATGGCAATAGAAAAACCTAGTGAAAGCTAGTCTAGCGCACCCTCCAGCCTGAGAAGGGTCCTCTTCAACCTGACCCCTCCGCCATAGTTGCCGATTGAGCCATCACTCCTGATGACCCTGTGGCAAGGTATCGCGATAGGCGTGCGGTTCTTTCCAACGGCATTCCCCACAGCCCTGTAAGCTCTCGGCCGGTCCACCATCTCCGCGACCTGCTTGTAGCTCCTCACCTCACCTTGGGGGATTGTCATGACGGCCTTGAGCACATCCTCCTGGAAGTCGGTGTATCCAGAGAAATCAATATCTAACTTGCCAAAATCGACACTGTGGCCATTGAAATAGTCTCTGAGGAGTCCCTTCGTTTCATCCAGAAGCTCGGAGTCATCGCCCTCGGTAAAGGGGTCCCCATCGAGCAGTATCTCGTGGAGGCCGTTACCGCTCTCGGAAATCTGCAGACAGCCGTTCGGGGTGAAGAACAGCTTGGTCTTCATCGCCATTGTCAACGCCGGCCATGCATATGGAGTTTTGCCCCGCACGACTCTGAG
>JBHIBK010000105.1:0-6290 GCA_046759065.1 Thermoplasmata archaeon
CTTCTTCCGGGGGACCAGCCTGGAGGACATCTCCAGGCACCTGGAGGTCTGCTGGTGCCTCCAGGTCACGGCCAGGGCCATCCTGGAGTGGGTCCGGGGCACCTCCCGCCTGCTGGCAGCCTGGGCCGAGGCCCTCCTGGAGGCGGAGAAGGCGGACGGCGGGACCCGGTGGCACCAGGACATCGCCGTCCTGAAGAGGGGCCGGGAGAAGAGGTACGTCTGGCTGCTCCGGGGCCGCGGTCCTGGCAGGAGACCCATCCTCCTGGCCACCCGGTACAGCGCCAATCGGAGGGAGGAGCACGCCGTGGCCCTCCTGAGGGACGCCATCGGAAGGGCCAGGGAGCTGCCGAAGGCCGTGGTGAGCGACGGGGAGTGGGCCTTCGAGGGGGCCTACAACAAGGTCCTGTACCCCAGGCACAGGAAGGAGGTGTCCCTGGTCCACCAGGTGCCCATCGCCTGCCGGAGGCACGGGCTGGAGCACAACAACCCGGCGGAGCAGGCGGTGCGGTCGGCGAAGGACTGGTACCGCCACATGAACGGCTTCTCCTCGGACGAATCGGCGGCGGACCTCGTGCGGGGCTGGTTCGTGCACACGAACTTCGTGGACGCCCACAGCCGGCAGAGTCCCTGGGCGGAGCGGGCCGGCCTCGAGCTGGGGCTGCCCATGGAGGAGCGGGTCCTGGAGATGATCAAGAGGCCAGCCAGGTGGAGGGTGGAAAATCGAAGGAGTTCCACCAACCGATAACTTCACGGTCTCACACCCTGCAAAGGTATATGGTTCAGTTGGTCGTAGACACCCGAGCGACATATCCTGTGATTCCTCGTGCGAATGGTATGCTATGACCTGTTCGTTACTAATCTTAGCCCGTGAAGCGGTCGCTTTCTGAAGTCTATAGCCGCAGACTACTTTCATTCAAATCAAAGCTAGATGGCCATTTTCGCTGAGCCCTGCGCAAGAAATAGATATACCACACGTGCTTTCAGGTACGGAAGAATGACTATTCAATCCGGACTTGACTTGATCATTGCGCTGCTCTATGCACCGGGGAAGATCGAAGCCCCTGCAGAAAAGATAGCGGGAATCACTCGCCTAGAGAAACTTATCTTTCTGCTTCTGAAGGAAGGTGGCTTTGAGGACTCGGTGGGTAGAGACTTCCCATACAAGCCCTACGATCTCGGGCCATACTCGAGCGAAATCCTCGACTATCTTGAAACTCTCAAGGAGGTACAGATTTTGGCGACCGAGGTCCGAGACGCTCGAAGCTATAAGGAGAGCATGGACGCAATGGCAGCGCAACTAGAGGCCTCCGAACAGGTCGACGTGGAGAGGCCGAAGCTCGAGATCTACCAACTCACTGATCGTGGTCTTAAGGTTGGGGAGAGGCTCTTTGATGACCTTACTGAAGAGGAGCAGGCGGCAATTGTGGACATCAAACGCAGGTTCAATCGGGCCTCCCTCAACGAACTTCTGAGGTACGTCTACGAGAAATACCCCAAGATGCGTGAGAAGTCCAAGATCGCAGACCGGATTCTCGGCTTTGGCAGGCGGCCCGACCTTCCGCCGTTTCGTCGAGAAGATTGATTCTCTTAAGGAGACTACAGGTTGACCGTCCTTGTCGTCGATACCTCAGCTTGGATGGAACTCTTTCGTGGAACCCCTCAAGGTGATAGGGTACGGAGTCACATATTGGACGCGGAAGGGCTATTCACCCCTACGGTGGTAATCGCCGAATTCAAGAAACGGTATGTGGAACTCTGCTTTGGGGACGCACGCTTCGAAGAGGATCTAGCTACCATCAAGAGCCTTAGTGAGGTCGTGGAACTTGTAGAGGAGGATGCGATCCAAGCGGGAGAGATCAGAGCCGCACGACAGGACAAGAAAATGAGTCTTATCGATTGCACTCTTATTGCGCTTGCGAGAAGATTAGAGGGTAAGGTATTAACACTGGATCGCGATTTCAAAGAAATCGAAGAGGCGATTTATGTTGGAGGACCATCCAGGCGTCGCCGTGGAGAGAGAGCAGAACCTCGTGGATAGACTTGAAGCGATGCTTCGGGGAGGCGGCTACGAGGTCCACAGAGAAGTTCGACTCTTAACAAGATACATCGACTTAGTTGCAAGAGCCCCACACGGTGGCACCGTTCTGGCGGTCGAAGCCAAAGTTCGAAACTGGCGGGAAGGATTGAGACAGGCCCTTGTTTACAGACTCGCGGCTGACCGCGTCTTTCTCGCTGTGTCCTCCCAGTACGCACATAGGGTGAACCATGATCTGTTAAGGAGTTATGGAATCGGCCTCATAACTGTGGATGGGCAGGCGCACATTGTGATGTCTGCAGGAGATTCGGAGGTAATCCACAAGAGCCTCCGCGAACAGCTGATGTCCGAAATCTCCAGGCGAAAGGAGGTATGACGCCAAAGTGACTAGGGAGAAGTCCTCCGAGGCGCCCTCATTATTCTATAGGCTCGGAGTGGGGGCGGACCGAATAGTACTAGAACAGCACCCTGAGGCTTATTCTGGTCTCGCCATAAATGCCCAGGTTGCGATCTGGGGCAAGAACTGGATCGGCACTTTCCTAGGGACGACGAAGAAGCCGTACTTCATAGATCCCCTCACCTATCCTTTGGCCATGGATCCAGCTCTCCTCTTAAGAGAGGAGAACCTCCGCAAGTCCTTCGAAAAGCTGATGCCCCACTATGGGTCTTTGGCACTAGAAACCGGAGGGAAGAGGCGGATTCGTCCTCGCGATCTCCTGGAGGGAGGCCACCTGACCGCCCGAGCTGAGGAGCTGGCTGAGAGGGTAATAGCCTTCCAAAAAGGGGTCTTTCAGAGGGAGGACAGGATGCAGCAATCGCTCCTCCGTTATATGGAGATTCTTGAAGAGGAGCTTCCCTTTGGTGAGCCTCCAGAGCCGCTCTTTCTGGTTCCTCCCTATTTCCATGCAGAGAACCCCGACGACGATTGGTATCGCATATCGTTGAGCCTGGCCCACTTCTCGTCTCAAGTCTTTGCTGATGCGACCATTCGGCCTACGATCTGCGTATCCGAAGCCTGCCTTGATTCTCCTAGGGCAATGCGGCGTATTCTCGAAGATTACGCAGATTTCGCAGGGGTGCTAGTATGGGTTTCCCCCTTTGATGAGAAAAGAGAGAGTCTCGAACGATTGCGTTCGTTGAAGTTGTTGTTAGATGGCTTCTTTGAGTCGGATATCCCTTGGATGGCCCTCTACGGTGGCTATTTCGCGCTCTGCGTAGCGACGTCTCAAGGGTCCGGTGTAGTCTCTGGGATTTGCTACGGTGAGAGCAAGGATGTTCAGGCCAAGACGACGGGAGGAGGGTTTCCGCTTCGATATTACGTACCGGCAGCCAGGACTAAAGCGGTGCTTGCTACTACAAGGACTTTTCTCACAGACCACACCGGGTTTGTCTGTCACTGCGGTGTATGCAGCGGCATCCTAGATCGAATCGGGGTGGAGCAATTGAATCCCGAGGCGGTTGACCAATACCTGAGTGAGTTTGATTTTACGCTGGCAAAGCGGCATTTCCTAGTGAATCGAGCCATGGAAAGTCAGAGAGTTCACGAGACTTCTAGAGAGGAAGTCGCAGCTTCCCTTAGACGTGACTACGAAAAGCTGCGGAAAAGTCGCTCTGAACTCTATGGAATTGCCAACGCTCACCTTGGTAAGTGGGCCAAGGTTATATCCGCCTGAAGAGAAGGTCATCTGCCGCCTTCGAGTGGTCGCAGAAGATGTACATGTCTCCGTGGAAGGTATCCTCTCTTGTGAAAATATGAGGCTAAAGCTACGCGCGGAGACGCGGAATTGAATATGAGCCTGTAAGCCATCTGCTTATGACCCACGCTGAGCAATTCGCTGACTCGCCCCTTACTTATACCCGACCCAATATGACTCCTATCATGCCGCCGACGACCGAGGATTTCCAGGACGCCCTTGATCAGATTCTCACATCGGCTCAGAAGGAAGGCAGGACATACGTTGATGTGAAGTCCGGCGACCTTCACAGGATGGTCGGAGGCTATCCCGCCCAAAACCATAGGATGCCTTTGTGTTGTCTCGTGATGAGGAAGAACATGCGTCCGGGAGACCAGGTCCTGCAGGAACCGCCCAGGGGGCAAGGTGCCACTTTGGTGATTCGCTACCGATTGCCAAGGTAACTCGCCCCCAGAACTCGCACAGAGTCTGCTCGAGGCTCAACTAAAGAAGGCTCTACATGGGTGTCGAGAACATGGATTACGCGATTGGGCTGGTCATGGAATAATCCGCTACGACGCACAAGAACGTACTTGACCTGCGCCATCGTGGGACACCGTCTCCAGTCTCAAAGGCCCTGTCGAAGTCAAGGGGCGATTGAGACGATGATGTCCAGCGTGGGCCCGAGTTTCGTTCGCTTTAGCACATCTACCAAGTCAGAGCGAGGGGCCGTCCTCTCTTCATTATGGTACCTCCCGGCTCCCACGTACCTCTCGACAGAGGGTCCCACACGTATCAGTTCGTTCCATGCGGCGGTCCAGGTCATCACGGAGTCGGTGGTATGTGGATGATGAAGCACCAGAGTAGGAGCCTCTCTTTCTAGAAGGCGATAGAACGCCTCGCGGGCCTCGCGCCTCCATGCCTCTTTTGTCACAGCCCTCCCTCGGGGGTGGAAAGCGGTGAGGTCGTGGCATCCGAGGATAAGGGCATCCCCGATTCGTAACCGTTGGAAGTGTGTGCGCACGTCGGGGAAACGGACGAGACCCGCCTCTTGCCCAGACGTTGGGTAGGTTTTTCCCGTCCAATGATATCGCCTCTCGGATAGGTCCACCACCGTCACCATCTCCACATGGGGTCGCCGGATGGAAACGTTGCTTAGCGAGACCCTTGCCTTGTAAGAATCAACTCCTAGGGTCAGATACTCCGCCCGCCTCGCGAGTTCCTCCCACAGACCCCCTCGAAGCAAGGTGTCGCATTGTCTCTGACCTGCCTCGATCAGAGCCTCGAGGTATTCCTGGGAGGGAAACAGGTTGTCGGGAATCCTCCCTGGTTTCTGGGGCCAGTCGAATGTCAGGAAGGCCCCGCAGGTCACCAGACAGTCCACCCGAATCCCCTCGGGCCATTGGTCGCAGACTTCCAGCAAAATACGTCGGGCAATCTCCACTTCCCCCGTCCATGGACCTGCGAGGACGAGGCGGGCCAGAGAGGGGTCTGGGTCCATCCGTGTGCCGGTTCTCCAGGCTAGCTGTCCCCCCTGTACAATGGACCGGAAGAAGTCCCGGTCCTCGTGCCGTGCGGGATTCAGGTCACACCATCGCCGGTCTCCTGCGTAGAGGCGGACGGTGGGTCTTAGACCCAGGAGGGACGGAAGGAAGTCTCGCAGAGTGTCGTACCAGGCTCTCTGCTCGTCCCGGTATGGTGGGTCAGGATCGTGAGCGTCTATTTTCTCGCACAGCCGAACCCACCTGAGGTGGTCATAGCCAAGTTCCAGGTCGGCGGGGTAACGCTCCAGGGTCAATTTCCGACAGGAAGTGAAGTGCTGGGACTCGTCGAATTCTATGACGAAGCCGGGATTGGGCACATAGAAATCAACCCTGGGTAGGGTGCCAGTCCTGACGAAGTCGTGATGGCCTCGGTAGTCCATCAGGTCGGCAATGATCCTTCCCAGGGATTCAGAATGGGGCGTCCCCCGGAAATCCCGCGGCCATGTGCCTACGGGGAGCCGGTGGTTGGCCCTCACATTCCCGTACAAGGCTTCGAGGAGTCCGGCAACGGCCTGCTTGCAGATGGGACAACGCTCTGAATGATTAGCACGTCTGGGTCGCACGGGCTTCAGTGCGACTGTAGGTCTCACCTCCTCTCCCGTAACGCTGCGGATTTCGAATCCCAGCTTCTGGAGATAGTGGTTTGTCTCGTAGCCGCCGCTGAAGAGCGCTGAATCCAGAAGGACGCCGTTGGCGAAGCGGTTTGCCAGTGCCACCACGTATTTAGGCGGATATTCTTCCTCTCGGTACACAAGTAGGTATCTGCGGGATCCTCTACCAGCGGGGATACCTGATCTGTCGATCTCCTCTAGTGCACTGAGAACGTGGGACCGATCGATGTTGTCGGGTATCATGGGACGTAGGGGTTAAGACCCCGCAGCCCATGAGACTATCGTCTTCGAGCGTCAGCTACCTGACGAAGACAGAAGCTCCGAGTGAGGTTACGTGTCAGTCAAGTGGAACTACGGGGCTAGTGAACCAACGTTGAAGGCTCCTCACCCCTTAGAGGTGAGTATACAGAAAACCCACAGAGGTGAG
>JBHIBK010000106.1:0-6287 GCA_046759065.1 Thermoplasmata archaeon
ATATTCTCCTGATTCTCCACGGCCTCCATCAAGGGTCTCCATACTTACACACCTAGTTCTCCCCCTTTCCCGAAGTTGCCTTTCTCTATCCATACCGGAGGTCCTGTTCGGCCTCTAGATGGATTCCAGAGCCAAGCAATTTTAAATAGTCACCGAGTATAACTTCGAAGAGCGCTCTGTTCCCCCCTGAGGAGAGGGAGCGATTCGTTATGAGAATGAGAGGAGGCGTTGGGGAAACAAAGAGGGTTCTGGGGAGTTGAGAGGACAGTAGATGCACATCGGTGAGATTCTACTCTGGGCGGCTTTTGCCTTTGGGATTCTTGCAGTGATACTTGCAGTTCTGAGGCTGTTCTTCTTGCGGAAGATGGACACGTGGTTCCTTTGGCTCTTGACAATCGTGACATTCACCCTTGTCGCATTGTCATTCTTCCTGTTGGTTTCCAGTTTCCTCTCATCTGATATGACTATCGCTTACGTGCACTCCTATTCGGCCACTGATTACGAGTGGTACTACAAGCTGGCGGGAGTTTGGGCGGGCGGCGAAGGCTCAGTCCTCATCTGGTTGTTCTTCCTTTCGCTTTTCGTCCTTCTCCAAGTAAGCTTCTGGAATCTCAGGCCAAAGGAAAAGCGCGCCTCTGAGACGTACCAGGATTGGCTCTTTCTGATTGAGTCCGTTCTTGTCGTAACCTTCACTTTCATAATGCTCAAGCTGGCGGTCTTTAGCCCTACGAGTGCAATGGATCTGGCTCTTTGGCCCCAGGGACTAGGTCTGAACCCCCTTCTGAAAACGCCTCTGATGACCATTCACCCTCCGCTCGAGTTTGCTGCCTACGCATTTACGGCAATTCCCTTTGCTGCAAGTATCGCCTTCCTTGCATCAGATGATGAGAGGTGGACATTCGATGCTCTCAGTTTCGGTCGGTTCTCATGGCTCTTCATGAGCCTTGGAATAGTCATAGGAGCCCTCTGGGCCTACACCGTACTCGGCTGGGGTGGCTACTGGGGCTGGGATCCGGTCGAGACAGCCAATCTCCTGCCGTGGATCTCCCTTACCGCCTTTCTTCATGCGCTTAATATGTATAGGAAGAAGGGTTCGTACAGAAATCTGGCACCCCTGCTGGGAATATTGTGCCTCGCTCTCGTTTTCTTCGCGACGTTCGAGACAAGAAGTGGCTTTGTTGATTCCATTCACGCCTTCACTGGTGGTGCTGCACAGATCCCATTCGACCCTGCAGAGAAGCTCATTTACATCCTTGAGCGCTCCGAAAGTAGTGCTTATTTCCTTTCTTTGATGCTCATCATCATGCTACTGGGGGCGGTCTTCTTCGTTTGGAGATTCATGAGGACTGAAAGAGGGAAAAAGGAGTCTCGGATCATTGGCTACACATACATCGGTGTCTTTGCGGCACTGCTCATACCGGTAGCCGCGAACGTTACATGGTTCCTCTCAGGCTTCTTCGAGTTCTCGAAGGCGCTGGGCATGGGCAACGTTCTCATCGGTCTCGCTATCGTCCTTTTGGTTCTCATCGGCGGGGCATTCATTTGGATGGTCATGACCTCGGAGGCAGCAACCGAGAAGGCTAAGTTGAGGAAGGCCTCTGTCCTCAACGCTGACTCATGGATGGTATTCACCATCCTCATCCTCTCGGTCTGGTTTGTGGCCACCTTCCTCCTGATGATGCAGGGCATAAACGGATTGAGACCGGAGAGTTTCGAGACCCGTCTTCCGCTGATACTTGTCCCGCTCGGTGCTCTTCTCATACTGTGCCTCTCGTGGGGGCATGTCAGCCCGGGATTCTCGTTCTATGTTGTCGGTCTGATAGTGGCCACGACCATATTCGGTTTCCTGATTTTCTCCAATCGGTTTTTCTTCGTCTACATTCCGATCTCACTTGGAGTCCTGGCAACGGCAGGATACAAGATGGCGAAGATCACGGCAAGAAAGGACACGAGGAGAAAGCTCACTTTGGCGGGCCTGTTCCTCATATTTGCCTCCATACTTGGAATGATAATGTGGGGCTCTGGACCTTCCAGGATCTGGTTTGGCCCCATCGTCTTCCCGACCAACCTCCTGATGATAATCGGAGGTTTCATGATTTCCATCTTCGCTTTCATAGCTGGGATCAACACAATGCGGGGAGGAAGTTATCGGCTCTCCCTGCTCGGGGGGATTTGCGGTCTTCTCCTAATCGGCTATGTAGCCGGTCTCGTCCTCTCCGGACTTGCCCTCATCCTCATCGTCACCGAGTCAAGTGGCTTCTCGCAATCGGCGTCTTGGAAGAGAAATGTGAGGGCGTCCTTGAAGACGGCAAGCGCACATCTCATCCACATAGGCGCCGCTCTTCTCATCATAGGCTACGCCACAAGCACCTTCCTGCCGTCAGCCTATGAGAACGTGGATCTCTTTGCGAGCCAACCCCCTACGAATCTAGAGGGTTACCGATTTGACATCGTTGGTTCGAGCGGAGTGGACTCTAACAATGATGGCTTCTTTGAAGTCTTGGAGGTCAAGATTCAGCTATCGGATTCAAACGGGATCATCGCATCAGTTCCGTTGAGGATGGTATGGTCCGAAACTGGAATTGGATCAATTGGACCGCACTACAGGTCAGATGTCTTTGTTCACTCGGAACACACCGTAGACATTTACCTCATCCTGCTGGGCTTCTACACAGTGAGCGACGGGTGGATTTCCGTGAGGGACGACACCTCCGGTATGTTTCAGAATCCGAACATTGGGGCGGTGGCTTTGGACATAGAGTTCGTACCGCTTGTAGGGCTCGTCTGGAGCGGGACATGGATAATGTCTGCCGCAATCGTTTCAAGGGCCTTTGCAGATCGCTGGCCGGTTAAGAGGATGAGTATTACGGAGCAAAAGGAAACAGCCAAGACGGACCTGGAATATGAGGCGGCACTGGAAAGGGAACTTCGGGCGATGGAGGATGGCGGATGAGGCCGAGAACTGTTCTTATCCCCTTGTGCGTGCTATCCATTCTCGGGTTGTCGCTGATGGATGCCGGGTGGGCGGACGGGGTCGACACTCAGGACGTCACGATAGACGTATACGCAATGAACATGGAACAGTCGGTGAACAACACAGCCTTCGATATCACGGAGAGGATGTACTTCAACAATAGCGGAAGCTCCCCGTTCAACGGTTCCCTCTTTTCCTGGCTACCGCCAGAAGCCACATTAAACTCATCGGTGTGCGCGAACAAATCGACCACAGTCGTAAGGGTTGTGAATTCGACAGACCTTCGATGTTATCCCTTTTCCAGATTGGAATCCGATGAAGAAATCATCGCCTTCGCCCCATTTGAGGATGATGAGATGCTCTCCTACTTCGGGCAGAACGCTACCCTCCACCTCAACGCCTCAAACGAGAACAGTTCATCTTGGCATTCCATCCCAGTCAACATCACGGTTGGGATGGGCAATGAGACAAGGTCATCGACCGAGCCTGGGCGGGGGATGGCAATAACCGCTGACCAAGAACGGATGGGTGCTCGACTGTACTCTGAGAGCGTAATCCCAGAATATATCATGGCGAATCAGACGATAAATATCACCAACGAAGAGTTTTGGAATCAGACAATATCCTTCTCAGTGGTGGGCCTTCCCACGGGATGGACCGCTCACATCTACGACAACGGGTCTGAAATCAACAACGTAACGTTGCAGCCCAATGAAACGAAGACTTTGGAGCTCGTTGTGGGAGTGCCATCTTACAAGACGATCGTGGAGATCCCATATCGGCTCAGTTTGGAGGCTTCGGGTGCCATCAAGAGATCTGTCATCTTTGAACAGAGTTTCCTTTACAGCATAACGGAATACAGTCTGTGGCTATTCGCCAACGAGGAAACGGTAGTCTATCCTCCTGAAAGTTACTATCACTGGGAGCACGGGCAAGATGGAGTGGATTTCCATGTGATAGTTGGATCTCCTTTGGCGGGAGAGAGTCTGCAGATAATCATCGAATGGGGAGCGGAGAGCGAGGGATTGCCCCTTTGGGTAATCGCGGCGATTGCACTGCTGATTGCCGCAGCTATCGCCTTAGTCATCTTCTGGGCAAGGAGAGGAAAGAAGCCTGAGGAGGCAGGAGAAGAGGTCGCCGAGGCGCCTGTTGAAATCGAGGACATCGAACCGAGTGAGGCAAGAAAGGAGGAGATTCTGGCGGCTCTGAAGGAGGCTGAGAGGGCCTTTGCCGCAGGTCATCTTTCCGAGGATTTCTACAAGGACATAAAGAGCAAGTATGAAAGCGAGCTGGAGGAGATTGAAGAAGCAAGGGAGGATCCGGAGATTCTGGCCCTAGAAAAGGAGAAACGGAAGTTACTCGGGGCCATAAGGGAGCTTCAGAAGAAGCAGGAATCCGGTGGGATATCAGAGGATGTACGAGAGAGACTGATGAGGGACTACAAGAAGAGGGCCATCGAAATCATGAAGATACTCGATCAAAGGAAGAAATAGAGTCTCTCTGGCAACCCGAACAAAGCGAAACGCTTCTCACAACATCTCCGAATACGGGCGAAATGCCAGATTCCTAGGAAGATAGGAACGCACATGTCGTAGGTTTGAGGTTAGGCCCTTCAATTCCTCATCGCGTCCTCCTCTCGCTTCCCCACAAATGCACGAAGGGAAATGGCCTAGCTATCCCCAGAATTGCCAAACAGTTGTTTCTTTATCTGCTCTCTATTCACAAAACCAAGATAGAGGAACACGCCAAAGGCGATTCCAACCAGAGAGAGGGAAAAAATGGGCAAGAAGAGAGTCGGCATCGGACCAGTCAAGGATATGGCCTGTTCGATTCTGCTGGAGACTTGCTCCGTATCCAGGTAGCCAAGATTCGAGGATGCTATTCTACCCTTGCCGTCAATGAAGTACATATGTGGCACGTTCGATACTCTGTAGGTATAGCGCACGTTTGCTGTATCCATCAGGAAGGTCCAATTCGCCTGATGGGTTTCTCTGTAATCCCGCAAGAGGCTGTCGTTATCCGCGGGGGAGATGCTCATGGAAACGATGACGAGGTCGCTCTCATCATAGCTCTGCCTGATTGTCTTGAGGATTTCCATTTCCGCCTTACAAACCTCGCACGTTGTGGTCATGAATTCCACGAGAACGACTTTCCCTCTGTGCTCTGAAAGCGTGAAAGGATAACCGTCGATGTCGACGAGCGTGAAGTCCGAGGCGGCACCTTCCGATATGTAGAAGTCTGAAAGGAACAGAAGTGTCAAACCCATGGCAAGTAGGATTACGGCGACCAAGGCTGTTCTCTTCATCTTCACCATCCGGCCATCTTGGGCTACATTAGTATCTAGATGCGCAACCGACAATCATGTCGTTCGCCACTATCAGATAGGAGCTTCCGTCATGATGAAAGTCACCCTTGACAACAACATCCTTTCCATTCGCGAAGGAGTCTGTGACAACGGTGTAATTGATGATGACGGAGGCGTTTTCTCCCGTGAGGTTGAAGGTCTTGTCTGCGGGGGACCAGCCTTCCACCGTTCCCCTAACCTCTACGTGTTTGTTCACATATCTTTCGGGGTCTGACATCAGCTTGTCGACTGAGTCATAGGGGTCAGCAGGAGTCGAACTGAGAAAGATCACCACGAGGACGATGATGATTGCAAGCACAACGATGATCTTGAGGATCATCTGCCTCTTCGCACCAGATGTTGGCTTCTGGAGGGCTTCCTCATCTTCCTCCACTTTCGATGACCTCCTTGAGGAGCTCGATCTCCTTTCTTATCTTGCTCTGCCTGTGAGTGAGATAGAGCACGTAGAGCACAATGCCCGCCCAAATGATCAGGTATGCCCAGTAGAATTGCTCAACTCCTATCATTCCCCGGCCTCCAGCCTCTCCTTCAGACTTTGGATGTCTGCCACCGACCTCTCTATAGCAACCCGCCTACAAAAAAGTGTCGCGAAGACAAAGGTGAAAGCCAGCACACCGAGCATTAGAACGGTACCGGCCTCTGAAGAGAGATGTCCCTGGGAGGTTGCCACGACGTTTGGATGAATGCTGGCCCAAATCCTCGAGGAGAGGAAGGATATTGGCACCGCCGCAAATCCCAATATACCGAATATGGCGGCGATTCTTGGAACACTCTCGTGTTGTACCGCACCGCTTCTTATCCCGACATACGCGATGAACAAAAGCCAAAGGACGAACGTCGAAAAGAGCTTCGTATCGGCCCAATCCCAATAGTAGCCCCACTCAGCCCTTGCCCAAAGCGATCCCGATATGACCGCAACGGTGCAGAAGACCAAGCCAACCTCAGCGG
>JBHIBK010000107.1:0-6250 GCA_046759065.1 Thermoplasmata archaeon
GAAGAGGCACCGGAGGCGCCGGCGGAGGAGGCCGAAGAAGCCCCCGCCGAGGAGGAAGAGACAGGAGAGAATCCCTGTCCCGCCTGTGGAACTATGATCAGCGCCGACGCGGTGATGTGCTACGCGTGCGGCCACAAGCTCGAGGAAGAGGAGGCCAAAGAAGCCCCCGACGAAGAGGCTCCAGCCGAGGAGGCTCCGAGTGAGGAAGAGGAGAATCCCTGTCCCGCCTGTGGAACTATGATCAGCGCCGACGCGGTGATGTGCTACGCGTGCGGCCACAAGCTCGAGGATGAGCCAAAGAAGAAACCCGTTCGCAAGATACTGAGAAGGAAGTAATTCAGATTCTCGAAAGCGATTACATCCTATGAAATTCGTTGGACAATATATATATATGGCAAGGACCTTATTGTCAAAGAGCGGCAACAACCATACTGGTTGTATGGTGTTATGATAGGTATCCAGCATCAATCTTTCATGGAGGAAGAAGCATGAAAAAGAAATTGTTTTCGAGGCTCATGATGAAGCTCGTCAGCCTCCTTGTAGTTTGGACTATGATCTTTGGCAGCATGATTGGGATCCTCGACACAGGAGAAGTCGAGGCGGTCATCATAGATTGGGATGGTGACATGACGATTATCAATGAGACCACTTGGCTAAATGTTATCTATCGCGTTGATGGCAATGTTACTATCGCTGGTAGCGGCACTCTGAACATAATAAACGGGGGACTCGTATTCCTCCAGGACATCACGCACGTGCATCACCTCACCATACAGGCCCCTGGCGGGGAGCTTCATCTCACCAACAGCAATGTGTCGACCTGGCTAGATCAGATCAACGCCTATCCCAAGCTCAATATGCACGTCTACGGAACGTTGAGAATGGATACTGGTTCCATACTGAAGTTTCCAGGGACGCTGAACGCGTATGCTGGCTCCTCAATAGAGATGAGGAACTCCATCATAACGGGCTTCTCGACGCAGGAGCTCGGCACCTACGTGGGCGGCAATACCGATGAGTACGATGACGCTCCTGTGATGAACTTCCAGAGCTCGACCGTTGATCTCTACGACTCAAGAATCGAGAAGGTCTATGAGAACACGGTCTCCCCGGGTCCTGATTTCAGATACAACATCACGCTGCTAGGAAATACCGAGATGACCATCGTGAACTCCTACGTGGGCGTGGATTTCTCTAACTTCAATTTCGAACACAACGTCATTCTGGCAGACGACACCTCCATCGTCTACATCTATAACATGACGGTCGATGAGAGCCAGAATCCTTCATCTGAATCACAAAGATCGCCCTGTCTTCAACCATATGGAAACGTGATTTTCGGAAGCGATACTGCTCTACCGGATTCAATTCATCCGACGAAGGATAACACGACGACGCCCGGACAGGACGAGACCTTTATGCAGGTTGACGATAACATCAGATATGCCGTCCTGCCCACAGAGAGGATGTACATTGACGGGTTCGATCTGGACCTGCCATTTGTGATGACGAGTGCGACGCTTTGGGTGACGTACTCGACCGATCCAGGATATGATGGCGCCAGGCCCGTCCAGTGGGGATTGGAAGGGGAGCCGGTGTTGTTTGACACCACAATCGCTCCAGTTGACACTGGAGGAATTGCCAATGAGGTGTCGAACAGTTTCGACATGTACGGTGCTGGCATGGACACCTTCAACGAGCTCCACTATCTTGACCTCGCCTTCTACAACGACGCCGCCGCCGCGGCAAACGTCTACTTCGAGAGGGTCTGGATCGATGTGGAATACTTCGTCATCGATTCGGAGGCGGTCTTCTACATACACAGATGGCTCGTGCCAATAGTCCGAGATGAGAACGGCGCTCCAGTGGAGAACGCCAATGTCACAGTGACCTTCCTGGCAAACGGATCGAGCCCGTATTATCCAGATAACGGGTGGGCGAGTGACCCGAATGCGAAGATTCTCGGGTACCTCGGAAAAACCGTGCTCAACTACAAGACGACAGGTCCGGACGGAAAGGCCTGGATTCCACTGCTTGCTGAGTGGATGAACAGCACCCTAGTGCAGCCGACCTTCCCGAACACCGAGTTCATAGGCAACTACAACGCTACCGCCAGCTATGGGGGGTACTCCAACTTCGGGACGATGAGTTTCAGTCCTTACCCCGCGATGACAGATTCCGACAACACGATCCTGCTCGACATATATCTCATTGGTCTCGTGCTTCCCAAGCCGGACCTCACACCCACTTGGATAGGGACGGACCCCTCCATAATCCACGTGGGCGACAACGTGACCATCTACGGACTGGTCGAGAACGTGGGTGATTGGCCCGCTATCAATATCTGGGTGAGCTTCCAGGTGGGTCAAGATGTGTTGTCCCCGTGCTTCATCCCTCTATTGGATATAGGTGGGCAGTTCAACTGCACGTCTGTGTGGGTCAACGCAAGCGTAGGCACCCACCTCATCGTCGTCGATGTCGATCCACCCATCAGTACTGGCGGGAATATCACCGAGTCCAATGAAGGCAACAACAGACTGACACTGCCCATATCTGTAGAACCTTTGCTTCCCGATCTCGTCGTATTCATTTCCGCTCCAGGTCAGGGATACCCGGGTAACCCCCTGACGATAACCGCTACAGTCCAGAATCAAGGCAACGCTGACGTTACGGAGTCGTTCTTCGTTGAGTTCTTTTACGATGGGAATACCATTGAGCTCATCACCTACTCGGATGTGATGGACAACAAAACACCTGTCTTCCTGGATGCAGAGTGGACCCCATCCGAGGTTGGGGACTACACGATCCGGGTCGTTGTCGATTCCACGGATACCGTAGAAGAGATCAGTGAAGACAACAACGAGGCGACCTGGGACATCCAAATTGTCCCCGTTGCCAATCTTGTGGTCATCGCAGAGTATGTGTCTCCCGATGATCCGTGCCCCTCAGAGGGTCAGGACATCCGAGCCAACGCCTGGATCTCCAACCAGGGTCAGGTTGATGCAGACATATTCGATGTCGATTTCTGGATCGATGGTGTTTCGGTCGGGACGTGGACATCGTCTGCGCCTCTTGCCCCCGGAGCAACGGTTCTCGCAACCAGTCCGATGTCGACGGCCGCGGGCACCCCCGGCCTTGGGGACATAACGGTCGTGGTCGATCCTACCGATGCAGTAAGAGAGAGCGACAATGACGACAATACGGTCACGGTTCAGTATATGGTGTACACAGGAAGCCAGACCATCTGGGATATGAACGCGACACTGGACTCCGTGGACGTTTCCCCGACCGATAATCTGGTGATTACCGGGAACATAGTGTTCATTAATGCAGAGCTGACCGTCACACAATCCGGACCGGGAATCGGAAGGCACTACGTGAAGATCCAGAACGGGGGTAGCCTGACGTTGATCAATAGCACACTGATGACCAATTTCGGAAACAACTGGCCACTGAACGTCTGTGTGTTGGACGAAGGGGAATTGATTACAGATCAGACATCGCAGATCCTATTGGATTCCCAGATTCACGGAAGAGGAGTCCTCTACACGAGAGGAAATGGCAGTGTAGACCTTACTGCTACGGTGCTTGACGGTGACATTAGGGCGACAGGTTTCGATGTTTCGTTCAAGAATGTCGACCTGACCGGTGATGCTGTGTTCATCTACACCCAGAACACCTCCTACATCTGGGACAGTGTCTTCTGGACCGTAACCACACTGTCCTTGTACACCGATGATGGCGATGTGGACACCGTTGACTTCGACATCAGGAACGTTTCCTTCGCCGACCCAGTCCTGGACCAGCAGCTCGTCTTTGGCGGTGATCAGTGGATATGGCTGACAGATGTGGAGACCTACATCCCGCCTGGCTCTGGCGAGGATTGGTGGACGAACATGATCGTGGGTAATGCCAAGGTCTCAGTCTTCTATTGGCTCACGATCGAGCTGGTTGACGGCACAGGCGCTTTGCTGCCTGCATCGAATCTGACGCTTTACAATCTGGATCCCGACACACTCAACTGGAGTATCGCAGTCGACGACTTCGGCAATCCTGTGCAGGACCTGTACCTCCCGAACGGTAGCTATCTGTACCGTGCTCTGTCTCAGATAAGATACGCTGTGGATGATTACGAGCCATGGACATACCTGGCGAACGGGTCGAAATACCTTCCAGCGGAGGGGAGGGACTACTATCCCGACCAGGACATCGCGGAAGACGTGAAGTCCAACACCGTCATCAGGCTCGTCTTCTCGGCACTGACTCCGGAATTCTGGATCGAATCCACGTCCTTCATTGGCGGAAACGGCATATCCAATGACCAACCGTACAACTGGCCTCTGAACGTATCGGCGGCTGTCCACAATGACGGAAAGGTCACGTCCAGGAACATCGAGGTTTACTTCTACGCCACTGATATCGATCCTGATGACGATGGCATCATGCAGAACGATCCATCAACGTTCGTGGCGTTCTTCATCGGCGTTGCCATCATAGACATACCCGCGAATGGAACCACAGATGCCGTGGTCACCTGGAACCCAGGCGAACCCACAATGGTCGCCGCTGGAAACAAGGTTTCCGTTTTCATAGACATGTATGACAAGGTCAAGGAGGTCAACGAGTTCAACAACATAGGACTCAGCGTTGTCACGATGTTCCGATGGCCCGATCTTGAAGTGCCAGTTGAGGACATCATCTCCATCCCGACTCAGGTTCCAGTCTTCTCTGAAGTCACCCTACAGGCGAAGGTTCGCAACATTGGCTCAAGTGAGGGAACCAACGTCAGAGTGGAGTTCCTTGACAATGGCACCTCCATCGGTAACGACACGATCCCGGTCATTCAATCGAGCGGGTCTGCCCTCGCAATGGTGACATGGACAGCCGGCTCGCCAGGACCTCACGACATAACCGTGATTGCCTATTCGGACAACCTGACGATTGAGAACACGGACTACAACTGGACCAACAATGAAGCCACGATCACGAAGTCGGTTCTCTCCGTTCCCGATCTCATGGTGGACCCGACGAGCATAATGGATCTTGGCACCCCGCCGAATGTGACCCAGGCCAGGGAATTCACGTTCACTGTCAGGGTCTACAACCTCGGTCAGAGCTCCGTCTCTTCATTCTCCCTGTCAGCTCACATGGAAAGCACCGCGAACACCAGCATCGCAAGCCTGGTCAACCTCTCAATCGGAGGGGATACCTACATCGATTTCGAACTCGCAGTAGCGAGTGGACTGCCCAATACCGGGACATTCGACCTCATTGTCATCGTTGACCCAGCCGATGAAGTCCCCGAAGGTAATGAAACAAACAACGAGGCGAGCATATCCCTCTTGGTGATTCCACCTGATGGGTTTGTGACCATTAGCGATCCAACCGAGAACAAGAAGTTCGAACCTGGGATCATCATCTGGGTGGAAGGTCACGTGCAGACAAATGCAGGAGACCCCATACCAGATATCGATGTTCAGGCTCAGCTTTGGGAGGGCTCGTTGCCAGTCCCCGGGACTCTGCGCTACGGACGCACAGATTCATATGGGAAATTCATCATAACGACCTTCGAGATTCCTGAGGGCACTGAAGGCACATTCACGCTCAGGGTCTCGACCAACATCACATCCATAAGTGGGGCCGAAGTGACGATACGGGTTGAAGAAGTGGTCCCCTGGTGGATGATACCCTTCCTTGGAATCCCACTGTATCTCTGGCTCATCATCATAATCGTCATAGCTGCAATCATCATCGGTGTCACGCTCTATCTCAAGTATGTCGGACTCGGCAAGCTCGTCGAGTGCGGGAACTACGGGGCATTCATACCTGAAGCCAGCGAGAAGTGTCCGAAGTGCGGCGTAGAGTTTGAGAAGGATCTGGCGAAGTGCAGCAGTTGCGGTGCTTGGATACCGATAGGCGTTAAAGCCTGTCCCGAGTGCGGTGTGGAGTTCGCGACCGGAGAACTGGAGATGGAGCAATACCATGAGAAGATGAGGATGCAGTACGAAGAGGTCGTTGCGAAATTCCGCGCCGAGGCCGACAAGGCTCTGGGTAGAACGCTGACCGAAGAGGAATTCCAGGATTGGTGGAAGACGCAGCCCACATTCGTGACCTTTGAGGAGTGGCTGAGGGAAGAAGAGGAAATGAGAAAGATGGGCTCACGTCCCTGTCCGTCGTGTGGAACGCTCAACAGCGTGACCGCCAAGGTCTGCCACAAGTGCGGAACCCTCTTCGAGGACATCGAGGAAGC
>JBHIBK010000108.1:0-6210 GCA_046759065.1 Thermoplasmata archaeon
AGTCGGACTCCGGCCCCTCGTCATCCACGGCCTTGAGCTTGTACCAGTAGGTCGTGTTATCCTCCAGGCCGGTGTCCGTGTACGAAATCCCGGCTATCAGGGCTGTGTTGACCTTGGAGAAGGTGTTGCTCGCGCCCGTGTCGGAGCGGTAGAGATCATATCCATCGAGGTCCGGTTCGGTGTTGGCGTCCCATGTGATGTCGAGGGTCCCTGCGTCATCTCCCGCAGACACGGAGAGACCCGTTGGCGCCGCGGGCGGTGTCGTGTCGACTATCTCGAACGAGTGTCCGGAGGATGAGTTGCCCATGCCGCCGTTGTCCTCTGCCCACACCGTGAAATCGTACGTTCCGACCAAGCCGAACGCGTTTTCCACGTGGTACACGTCGTTCTGTCCCGCGGTCAGCGACAGGTTGAGGCTGCTGGCGTCTGGCAGGTCCACAATCACCCACGCGCCGTAAATGCCACTCAGGTCCCTTATCGTGGCGCTTATGTTCACTGAGCCATAACGTTCCTGAGGCGAGGGTACCGCCTGCGCGTTCAGGATCTCAGGCGGGTAGATGTCCTGTGCAACGATGTTGATTGTGTAGTTCTCAGTCCTGACTTCGTTCCCTTGGGTGTCGTTCGCCCACACAAAGTAGGTCACCGTCCCCTCGATGACTTGAGCGGGAATCTCCTCCCAGAAGTCATCCCCACCGCCTGATGTCATGGTGATGTTGTTCGGGCTTCCAGTAACGTTCGTGTAGTCGAGCTTCACCGGGTCCGCTGGAGCGAGTCCGAAGCTGTCCGTCACAGTCGCGGTGATGTTGATGGGGTCGGCGGCAAGCGCAAGCGTCACGGGTATGTGTGTGATGCTCGGCGGTGTCGTGTCCACCATCTCGAACTGCCCGGCCGAGGAGCTCTGGAGCCCGCTCGAGTCCTCCGCATAGACGAGGAAGTCGTAGATGCCCAGTAGCGGATAGCTCCGCTCGAGGTAGTATCGACCGGAGGAGGAGTCATAGGCCATCAGTTCCTCCCAGGACCCGGCGCCGCCGGGGTAGGTCACATTCACCCAAGCACTCGAGACCGCCACATTGTCCTGGATGACGGCCGAGATGTTCACGTTGCCCGGATATTCCTGAGGGCTGGGGACAGCCGTCACGTCCGAAATCGTGGGCGGCTCAACATCCCCGCCGCCCGCTGTGGTGAAGGTCCAAGTGTACATCGAGAACATGTTGTTCCCGGGATCGGAATCGTCCATGGCCCCTGTCGTCACATTGGCCACATACTCCGTTCCGGGCTGAAGGTTCAAGTCGGGAGTGAAGACCATCATCGATGGCCAGGTGATAAATCCTGTGACAACCGTCCAGGTAGCTGTGTCCTTGAGTGAGAAGGCGGCCTCCGCCGATGGCGTGTTCATACTCTCGTCCCATTCCACTCGAACGTCCGTCGCAATGTCAACGTTTGTCCCAGTAGGCGAGGAAGACGGTATCCCCGGCGGCGTGGAATCTATTTCGAAGTTCCCATCGCTCACGTCAGAATCCATCTGCATAGAGGGGTCCACGACATCCACGTTCACCCTAGCCTGGAAAGTGTCAACAAGGGGCAAGGTCCAAGCGTGGGTGTTCGGGTTGGGGGTACCGGGAATGCCCTGCGCCCCCGCTATCGGCGTGAAGCTCACTCCCCCGTCCGTAGAGTAGTTTATCCAGACGAGGAGTTCGTCATTCGTGTTGTCGGGGTCGCTCAGATCGAAGAGAATGTTGTGGACCGAGCCCCCAGTGAGGTCCTCGCCTCCATTTGGATATGTGAGGTCAACGGTCGGTATGGGCGGGACAACCCCCTCCGGGACCTGCTCGACGGTCTGGCTCCAACCATCGCCAGTTGTTGTTGAGTCGCCATCGACCGAAAGGCCGACGACAGTGAAGAACACATCGCCGGCTCCCGCAAGCGGGGCATGCCACTCGATGTCCCAGGACCTCTGATCGTTTCCCGCCAAGGTGTGAGTGGCCTGGTCCTCTATTGCATTGGTCTGGACGAATGTCGACCCTCCAGGTACGGTGAGCGTTCCAGCCGAGATATGCAGATTGAACCCGCCCTCGGCGTTTGTGCCGCCACTGCCCGGAGCCGGTCCTCCGGAAACCGTGATGGTTATCGGATAGGTCATCCCGGGAGTGTACTGGACCGGCAGTCCGGTGATCACAGTCAACACCGTGGGTGATGATAGAGCACCATGGCATGCGCAGCCCAAGTCGCTGTAAGAATTGAATCTTCCATCTGAGTTCGCAGCGACTAGAACGCCCAGAACGCTGGCTAATGCAAGCACCAAGACAGTCACATATACCATCCCTATCTTCTGACTCAAAGTCCCACCTCAGGGTTAGAACGACTCCCCCATAATTGTATTTTTTGGCGGGAAACCGCTTAGGTTTTTAAATCGAGGCGCTATATGCCCCCCGGGGGAGGACCCGATGATAGTCATAAGTGAGAGAGTGAACGGGCTTTTCAAATCGGTTTCAAAGGCAATCGACAACAGGGACGCGGAGATCCTTCAGAACCTTGCGAGGGAGCAGGTCGCCGCCGGGGCGGACATACTGGACCTCAACACCGGACCGGGGGTCGACGATCCGGCGGGAATAATGAAGTGGATGGTCGAGACCGTTCAGGACGCAGTGGATGTCCAGCTCTCGATAGATACGCCCAATGTGCAGGCGATGGAGGCGGGGATAACCGCCGCGAAGGACAAAGTCCTGATGAATTCGACGACGGCGGAGGATGCGAAGATGGAAAAGCTATTCCCGCTGGCCAGTAACTACGACTCCGAAATCATATGCCTCACCTTGGACGAGGGTGGGATTCCGAACGACGCGAACAGCAGGGCCGAGTTCGCCATGAAGATGGTCGCCAAGGCGATGGAGTTCGGCATATCGACGGACAGGCTGTATCTCGACCCCCTCGTTCTTCCAGTAGGAGCGGCACAGGACCAGGGTCTGAAGGTCCTCGAGGCTCTGGGAATGTTCAAGGCGATAGCGGACCCCGCGCCCAAGACCGTCGTGGGGCTGAGCAATGTTTCCAACAACACGAAGGAAAGGCCCCTCCTGAACAGAACGTATCTCGTTATGCTCCTTGCGTACGGTCTTGACGCGGCCATCATGGACCCGTCGGATGAAGAACTGATGAATGTGGCCAAGGCGTCTGAGATATTGCTCAACAAGAGGCTCTACGCGGATGATTTCTTGAGAGTCTAGGTGACGCTGGGCCTCGGAAGCAGACCCGCGCCCTCAGCGATCTGGCGGACCTTCTGCTCCCACTCGATGGCCATGATGTGCACGCCGTGAACCCCCTTCATGCTCTTGAGCCGCTCGACCGTCTCGATTGCGATCTTGATTCCTTCCTCCTTGGGTTCGGAGGCATTCTTCATCCGCTCGATTATCTCATCGGGAACTATCATTCCAGCGACCTTGTTCTTGATGTACCTGGCAGCTCCAGCGGACTTGAGAGGAATGACGCCGCCGAGTATGTGGACATTCTCCGTCAACCCAAGATTCCTCGCCTCTTCGAGCCATCTCTCGAACCTGTCAATGTCGTATATTCCTTGAGTCTGGATGAAGTCCGCACCTGCATCGACCTTTTTCGCAAGGCGCTGAACCCTGAACTCGAACGGGTCTGCGAAAGGATTCGCGGCCGCTCCCAAGAAGAGCCTCGGCTCAACGTCCATCTCATCCCCGCACTGGAACCTCTTCTCGTCCCTCATGTCCTTGAGCATTCTTATGAGGTGCATCGAATCGATGTCGAACACGTTCTTCGAGTCAGGATGGTTCCCGAACTTCTGATGGTCACCGGACAGGCAGAGGATGTTCCTAGCCCCCAGTGCGGCGGCGCCCAGGATGTCGCTCTGGATTGCGATCCTGTTCCTGTCCCTGACGGTCATCTGAACGACGGGCTCGATCCCCTCCTGGAGCAGAATGGTGGCAGCAGCTATGCTCGAAAGCCTCACTATGGCGGTCTGGTTGTCCGTGATGTTGACGGCATCAGCCACACCCCTCACGAGTTCAGCCTTCTTGCGGATGACGTCTCCATCCGCTGACTTTGGCGGTCCGATTTCGGAGGTGACGACGAACTTCCCCGCCTCGAGGAGCTTCTCCAGGTTGCTTCCCGACTTCAATCCACCACCTCCTCGATCTTGACGCTCTTTCGCGGGCCGCCCGAACCAGCGGTCGTCCAGTTCCTCGGGGGCTGATAGCTGTTCATCCATTCCAGTCGCCCGCTGCTCTTCAACCGCTCATATATCACCTGCCACGCGCACTCGACGTCCTTGTCGATCTCGCACTTCCCGTCCCGAGAGCCCCCGCATGGACCGTTCATGAGCGACTTGGCGCATCTGGAGATAGGGCAGACACCTCCAGTGAGATGGAGCACGCAGTCACCGCACCCGCGGCAGTTCTCCAACCATGTTCCATGCTGAACGGGATAGCCCATGAACGTCGTATTCAGCGCCGGGAGGACGGGCTTCTCGGGATACATCTCCGCGACGACCTGAACGCCCACACCGCAGGCCATGGACATCACGGCGTCGACGCCCTCGAGCCTGCTCCTGAGCTCTTCCACCCATTCCTTCTCGCACTGCCTCTCGATCGTGTGCTCGTCGACCTGAACACTCTTTCCTTCCCTCTTCGCATGGATCCTGAGCTGCGTCGCGAGTATCCCCACCTCTCTCTCCCCGCCAGCGAGGCAGACCGTAACGCACGTCCCACATCCCAGCAAGAGCACACTTTCATGCGGTGCAAGCATCTCCAAGATTTCGTCCATTGGCTTTCTCTCACCAACTATCAACTTTTCACCCCCGTCCTCAAGGGACTGGGTCCCAGTTTCCTTATCCTTTCTGTCATCTCCTCAATGATCTCGGCAAAGCGACCAGCCATCGCAGAGGAGAGATTGAACATCTCCAGCCGCTCGCTCTCGAAGCCGATCTCCTCGAGCAACCGCTTGGCATGGTTGACCTTCCTCTTTGCACGGTAGTTCCCTTCCATGAAATGGCAGTCTCCCTCAAGACAGCCCGCGACCATGACGCCGTCTGCGCCATCCTCAAACGCCCTCAGCAGATATGTAATATCGACCTTCCCGGAACAGGGTAGCCTGATGACCTTGACGTTCGGGGGATACGACAGCCTCATGCTGCCCGCCAGGTCCGCGGCGGCGTATGCGCAGTAGTTGCAGCAGAAGGCGACTATCCTGGGCTCGAAGCCGTTCTCCGTCCCCTCGATCTCGACGTCCCTAGCTTCCATGAGATACCTCCTGAAGGTACTCGTCCACCATTGGAAGGATCTGATCATCCTCGAAGTGCCTCAGCACGATGGCCTTTGCAGGACACTCGGTCGTGCATATCCCGCAGCCGCGGCACGTTGCGATGTTCACCTCAGCCAGATTATCTTGATTCATAGAAATGGCTCCGTACGGGCACATCCTCACGCATGTCAGGCACGCGGCACAATCCTCTGGAGTCACGTGAGCGACGACCCCGCCAACCTCAAGGGATTCCCTCGAGAGAATCGTCATCGCCCTGGCGGCGGCAGCCGAGCCCTGTGAGACTGAATCGGCCACATCCTTTGGGTACTGAGCACCGCCCGCGATGTATATCCCCTCGTTGGACGTGTCCACGGGAGCTAGCTTCACGTGCGCCTCCTGGAAGAACCCCTCGGTGGAGCACGGGATTCTCAGCCTCTGGGCGAGGTGGTCTGAGCCTTCCACGGGTTTGCCTCCCTCCGAGAGGACCAGCAGGTCCAGCGGGATGTCAAGCTCGATTCCGAGCAACTGCTCCTTCACCTTCAAGCTCAGTCCGTTCGAGTATGAGACCTGGGGCATCTCGTCGAATGAATACTGAATGAAGCGGACGCCCATGCTCTGGGCCTTCTTGTACAGGTCCTCGTACACCCCGATCGTTCTCAGGTTCTCATAGAGGACGAAGACGTTCGCGTTCGGAAGACGCTCCTTCAGCTCCTTGGCGGCCTTCGTCCCGCTTATGCAGCAGTAGCGTGAGCAGTAGTCGTTCTTCCCCCACCTCATGTCCGCGCAGAGCAGGATGGCGGCGTTCTCGATCTTTCCAGCGTGGGCCTCGATGTCCCCGCCAGTCGGTCCCTCGGCATGCATGAGCCTCTCGAGCTGGGATGTCGTCACTATGCCCTCGTGTGAACCGTATCCGTGAGCCAGAAGCTCTTCGTGGTCTCCCGCCCGGAATCC
>JBHIBK010000109.1:0-6157 GCA_046759065.1 Thermoplasmata archaeon
ATTCGTGGGTGGCGTGCCTCTCAGGGGCGTTCGTGTGGAGCTATGGTTCTATGATGTCGTTGCAGATTTCGAGATCGTATGGGGGTGGTCTGTGACGGACGAGAGAGGCCACTACCAGATATGTGGGGTCGAATGGGACGATCCCTCC
Source organism: Thermoplasmata archaeon (assembly GCA_046759065.1). Classification (GTDB taxonomy): domain Archaea; phylum Thermoplasmatota; class Thermoplasmata; order RBG-16-68-12; family JAGMCJ01; genus JAGMCJ01. Next base: position 149 of record JBHIBK010000109.1, read on the forward strand.
GTGGACACGCTCTACTACCTGAAGGTCTACCTCGTGGAGGACAGAGGTAGCGGGAAGGAACCAGGGATTAAGATCTTGGACGCGAGCACAGCTGAAGAGGTGGACGGTGGCGTATCGGCAAGCACAATGGCTGTGAAGTTTGGTGAAGGGGGGGAGATGGGGGTCACCGATCCCTCTGAGTACATGCGCATCCAGAGCAGAGACGACCTGCAGCAGGACCTGTGGTTCGTGGACGTCGAAGACAGGTCTGAGTCCTTCGACGTGAGGGAAGACCACGTCTTTGAAGGGGCCATAGTATACTACCACACCCATCAGGCCATGAGATTCTTCCGCGACGTACTGGGAGTTGAGGTGGAAAGGAGAACTCCGGTGTGGATATACGATCGCATCGTCGAGTGCGGAGCCTGCACTACTTCGGGAGGCATCTTCCTAGACGACGAAGCCAGCGTTTGGAACGACGGACATGCGCCAAGGAACAGGGAGTACCACGAGTACGCCCACTGGGTCATGATCCAGATCTACGGTGCCTTTCCCCCTCGATGGGAGGAGTTGCCGGGTCGGGACTTCAACCGCAACGGAAAGGTGGACGCAGACGCAAACCACGCAGGCTACTGGGAGAACGAGCTGAGTTCTAGCGATGCCTGGACTGAGGGCTTCGCAACCTTCATGGCTCTGGCCATAGCCGACTACTACCGGAATGTCTCTCCGGAGGGCTTCTGGCAGAGCCTCCTGCCGAGGTACGTCTACCCCGTTGGACATCCTTTCCCCTACATGGTGAACGTCGAGACCAACCGGAAACCGACCTGGAGCAAGCACGGAGAAGAATTCGCGGTGGCGTCCATACTATGGGACCTCTACGACCCCGTAGATGAACTCGAAGATGACCTGGTTTCCATGGATATACAGGAGATCTGGGATTTGGCGTCCCAGAAGCATGTCCTCCCTACATACTATCTCGCTGAGAGTGGATACGTAACGGAGTTCCTAGGCGACCCATACACCTACCCCACGCCTGAAGATCTTCCCTCGGAGGAGTTCCCAGTGGAGGAGAGGCACATCTACTATGTGAGAGATCTCTACGATGCACTCATCGAGATCGTAGGCCCTGCCGGGAAGTTAGCCATAGACGAGCTGTTCAGGGCTCACGGTGAGTCCGTGAATACATTCCTCGTATACGACGACTACTCTCAGCCCCCTCTCTCCATGAGAAACCTGGTGACCGTAGGTGATGTGGGCTCCACCGTAGAGTTGAGGTCATCTCCAGTCTCTGGCTTCGACTGGTGGTCTAACTCCATCACCGTAGAGGTGGACAACCAGGGATGGGGGAGCGGAGTGTTGGTGGAGAAGGCGGTGGACGCCACGGGGTATGGCTACGTCTGGGTCTGGGTTGACGCTCCTGAAGGAACGGAGATGAGCATCCTAGTGGAGGACGCTTCCGGCGAATGGATTTCCTCCATTAGGAGTCGAGGTGACGGATGGAGAGATCCCTATGTAGCCTTGTTGGCTTCGGCTCAGGGATTCGCAGGGGAATACGGGTTTGTGCCGAATCCCTACAGGAACACGCCTAGTCACAGTGCTGGACCCAGCTTGGGCACCATAGAGAAAGTAGGTCTGCTCTTCCATAGTCCCGGTAGCTACGAAGTGTCTGTTGGTCCCGTGGTGCTCATATTGGGATATCCTTGGAGGCCCGGAATGCAGACGATCTTCGGGGTGGGCGACCCCGGATTGGCTCCCTACAGACCATATAGACGTCAGATGCCTGCTCTTGAAGGAGCCACGGTTCAGCTGACGGTAGAGAACGTGCCAGCAACCCTAGAGGTGCAGGTGAAGTACGGCCCGCCCTACGAAGATCTAAGCTTCAAGTACGAATACACGCTCACGGAGAGAAGTTCAATCATTGGGCTCCTCTTGGAACCAGGAGAGTCTGAGAGCCGAGCGACGCTGACAGTCCACAAGGAAGGACACCGATCTAGCGAGCCGATAAGAATCAACAGCACGTATTACTGGACCCGCTTCGGGAGGGGCAGACACATCTTGGAAGAAGAGGTGGAGCTAGAGCCGCATCCTGTGCAACTCTTCCCTTTCCTACTCTTGGTGGGGGTGGTAATCGTGGTGTCAGGTGCGTTCCTGGTCCTTCGGAGACGCCGTCGCTCCCCCTCCCTTTTTCTCTTGGAAATCCCTCAAGTCGACTACTGATTCACGACATGGTGCGGGCGGTGGGATTTGAGCTCGAACCTACCAGTAGAGGCATCAGACGAACGGGGACAGCAACAGGCATGCCTAGCCAAGCCTATTCTTTCGTCCGAGAACACAGGACACCTACAGCGGCAATACCCACCGTCGTCAGCGTCAGGGCGGCAGCCGAGTCTCTCTTGGTTCAGGGCATAGAGTGACTTCAGGAATTTCGCTGGGGCCACTTGTACATCCGTCCCGTTCTACTTTTGAGAACGCCAGCTGAGAAGCCCAGGCAGGAGACCTGTCGGAACACCTCCTCGGTACACTCCGCGTCCGCAAGGACCTGACGGGACTGGATCTTGCACCGGCCGTAGGGGCAGTCGCGACAGATCCGTGAGTGGTTCTCTACTACTGCATGGCGGAGATCACTGGGAGACCATTGGACGAACCTCAGAGATGTGTGGTAAATGGAGTGCTGCCTGAAGTCTCTCTCCGACCACGTCTCCAGTAGGTGCGGAAACCCTTCGCCGTACCACCTCTGTCTACGAAAAAGCTCTGTCAGTGTGCTGGGATGCCGATGGAAAACCACGGCCCGAGGCTCATAGAGGACCCTCAACCCTGCTTCTCTCATTCTCAGATAGAGGTCCGTGTCTTCGCAACTCTCCATGTCATGCCTGAAGGGGAAGCGAAGGGCCACGTCCCTCCTAAGGCTGAGGTTGGACGCGCCTGAGCTGCGAAACCGAACGGTGCCATCCGGGTTGAGGTTGTCGGTCCACTCCGAGGTGATTATCTGTCGCTGAATCAGCTCGGCGACGAGTCCCGCGGAAAGGGAACGGACGTGCCCTTTCACTCCATCGAGATCTCCCCTTCTCTGATAGGATTCTATATGACGCTCCAACAGCCTGGCGTCAGCCGTGCAGTCGGAGTCAACGAATACGACCAAGTCACCGCGAGCTCTGGCAGTTCCGACGTTTCGTGCCATGCCGGGGGTGTCGAAACGTGGATCCGAAAGAAGAAGAACTGGAAACTCTGTGACTCTCTTCGGGGTGGAGTCTGAGGAGCCCCCGTCCACCACCAGCATCTCGTCGGCGGGACGGGTCTGTCCCACCAGAGAGGAGAGACATTCCTCTATCGTCTCTTCTGAGTTCAGGGTTGGCACGACGACGCTGGTCCTCAGGGAGGTTCCCTCCGAGCTGCACTGTCGATTAGAGAAAGGAGGGACTCGGAGAACCCCTTGAGGTCCCAGCCAGCGTGCATCTCGTAGCTTGCCGCCCGTCTAGTTAGCTGGAAATACATCTCAAAGACACGCCTAGCGGCCTTCTCCCGTTCCCATCCGAACCATAGAGAGCTCGCCAGCTCCAAGAAGTATGCGTGGCACATCTTGGCAACCATCTGTTTCGCCTTCACCCAGGTCCACTCCGTTGCGGGTGAGTTCCAGACATAGAGGTGGATCAGTGTTAGCTTGTCGGGAACGAAAGGTTCGTGAACGGCCTTGAACAGGTTCTCTAAGTCTACGTGCCAGCCGCCTTCTCGTGCGGATGTCGAGGGATGGTCTAGGGCTTGCTGAATAATGGGGAATCTGTTGGGCATGTCAGTGTGTATCATGCTGCGTGTGTGAAAGGGGTAGAAGGCGACCCCGTCGCAGAGGACGGAGTCGTCGGTCACCATGCGATACCCTTCTTCGAGGAGAGACATGAGGGCCGATGTCTTGCCGAATCCTGAAGGAGCGACAAAGAGTATACACCTGTCGTCCTGTACCCCACCGGACGCGTGGAGGAAGTAGATCCCGTTCTGCTCCAACTTCTTCAGGACAAACCACTTAAGTATCGTGCGGAGGAGGGGCCAGACTGGGTATTCTGGTTTGCAGTATCCGTCGACAGTCCTGCCGCTCAGGTCTACACGGATGATGCATCGGTCTCCGGCTGTCACGTACCTTCTTCCGGCTTCGGTGAAAATGGCCGATTCGTTGGGACCGAAGGAGTCTCTGATCGCGCGCGGTGGCACGCTTATTGGGAAATTCTGTTCCATCCGCGTCAGGCTCACACTTCCGTCTGCTCTCGTGCTCACACACGCATAGCGACCGAAGTCCCTGCGCGCCTCAACCAGCAGCTCTTGGTTGTTGCTCTCGAATCGGAACACGGAGCCATGGACTCTGAAGGTCAGGGCCTGCGTCTCTGCGTCACGGTTCATCGGGGATGTCTCACTGCTCGGCTGGTGGATCTCCTCTCATGTCCTGCGGTTCACATCCCCTCTCCGGGGGGGTCGCTATGACGTGTCCCCAAACCTGTATGCGTGGATTAGGGTTTCGTATCGTACTCAATGAGTATCCGTGCATGCTGAGAATCTTGCTGACAGCCTCTCTGTTGGATTCGTAGGGAGGATGGATCTCAGCTATGATTCTCGGTCTGTGTTGCTCGATGGTCCGCTTCGCGCCACTCAGCACTTGAGCCTCGTATCCCTCCACATCTACCTTGATGAGGCCGACTGGGACCGCAAACTGATAAGAGTCAAGATGCCTCACAGGGATTCTTATCTTTCGTCCACTGAAGTCTGGTGCTTTCTTGATGAGGCTGTTGTGTGCCGGGTTGTGATGGAGGTGGAGCCAACCGACATGATCCTTCTCGCCGATGGCCACCCGGTAGACCTCGACGTTCTTGTGTCTTCTGAGTCTGTAGCTGAGCACGTAGCAGCTGGATGGGTTTGGTTCAAACGCGTAAACTCTGGCACACCGTGAGGCCATGTAGATGGAGTGGCGGCCCGTACCCGCTCCCACGTCGACGAAGCTCTTGTCGCCCTGATCCTCGAACCACGGTTTCAGATGATATTCCGAATGCGGGGTTGGGCAATTACATCTTTGCATCGCGAACCACACAAGGAAAATGGAGAGAGTGCGTGGAAAGAAAGCCCTTCGCTGGATTGTCAAAAGAATCGTTCCCAAGCCCAGTCGGATAGAGCGATTCTCCACGATTTCGTCAAGGAGGACTGAGAACCTGGCAAGCGAGTTGGCGAAGAACATTCTCATCTCACCCGAAGGGCACTCCCCGATCGCTGTAGCATGAGACTCAGTCAGCTGGCTTTGCGCAGGGAGGTTTCGATCCTCTCAAGGAGCCGTACGGTAGCTATCCCGTCCTCGGATGTGGCAGGTGGGGGTGCGTTGGGATCTCTGAGGTCGTCTAGCATTCTCCCAATGAGCCGGTAGTGGCTTCTGTGGGCGAACCTCCCTTTCTTCAGAATCGACTTGAAGCCGTAGACCACCCTTTTTTCGAACGCCACCCTCAGTTCCCGCACCAGCTTCGGGACGTTCTCTTGGACATATCCCTCGGAAGGGATCGCCCTTCGCTCGAGGTGATCCCGTCGCAGATCAGCTACGAACGTGTCGCCGGTCTTCGTCATGGCTTCGACATTCCAGTCGATTTCCTTGGAGGCCCAGGAGAGGTCCATCTCCCCGAGGATTCCGTCCGTTGACTTCAGGATGACGAGGATTGAATCCACCAACGAATCCGTCACTCTACCCGCAACCGCGTTCACCCGTGATATGTTGCCAAGAAACTTCCTTTGGATGTACGCTGCATGATACCCAGACTCCCAGAGAACTCCTCCTCCCTCGCTTGTCAACAGCCAGTCCCCTCTCGATCCATGCCTGATTTCTCTCTCGATCCATGTCCTGAATGAAGTCCGCAGAGTCACGAGTCCTCCTCTGTCGATCTCCTCCTTCAGCCTTCCGACCACGGGGTGGAAGAGATAGTTGTGGCAGACGCCCAGCTTCACGCCAGCCTTCCGCGCCGCGTCGGCCATCTCGACGCACTCCCTCGAGGTCCTCGCCATGGGCTTTTC
>JBHIBK010000110.1:0-6142 GCA_046759065.1 Thermoplasmata archaeon
CAAAGGGTGTAATACGAAGTCCGGGATTTCCATTCCATGGACATCAGGCTTTATGCCTTTGATGCAAAGGCCTGCGATCCGAAGAAGTGCACGGCGAAGAAGCTTGCCAAATTTGACCTTCTAGCTCTCGTCCATAATGTGAGGAACCTTCCAAAGGGATGCATTCTCCTGAACCCGACTTCCGAAAGGGCGATATCGAGAGAAGACGAGGAATACGCCTCCGAGAGAGGGTTGGCGGCCCTCGATCTGAGCTGGAAACATCCGAGCTTCCCGAAGGTTCGAGGGATGAGGGTGAGGGCACTCCCCTATCTACTGGCGGCAAATCCGGTAAACTATGGCAAGCCCTTTCGGCTCTCGACCGTCGAGGCCCTTGCCGCATCCCTCTTCATCATGGGCCATAAGGCGCTCGGTCTCCGGATCCTTGGAAAATTCAAGTGGGGTCCTGGCTTCCTGGCCCTTAACGAGGAGCCGCTAAGAGTGTATTCGGAAGCAAGAAACAGCCAGGAGGTCGTGGAAGCTCAGGGCGATTTCATTTGAAATCCGGGGGAAGAAGATTCGGTATCCCGTCCTCAATCCTGTAAGTGTGACTGCATTTCGAGCAGAAGAGGTCTCCGACCAATATCTCATCTCCTTCCTCGTTCTCAACCTTCAACTCCAAGTCCGATTTGCAGACAGGGCAGCACAGTATGTCCATGAGATCCTTCTTCACCCTCTCACCGCATGGGGATTCCCTCGATTTCTATTAAATGCTTCGATGGCAATAAGATTAAGAAGAGCCTCCTGATAATGCCTATCAGAATGGACGAGCATCCAGTCCTCCCGCAGGACAAGGCGGCAAGAAGGAGATGGATTAGGAGGTTAAGGGAGATCGATGACCTGCTTTCCCTCGTAGAGCCTTCACTGGACAAGCCTCTGGAGGATTGTCGCGTCGTTGACCTGGGCTGCGGGGCTGGGTCACTATCCATCCCAATCGCCAAGAGAGTGAAGGGCGTCGTTGGCATTGACACCAACGAGAGGCTCATTGACAAGGCCAAGGAATGGGCAGATGGGGAAGGACTGGACAACACGAGGTTTGAGGCGGTCTCCGTTCTCGATTTCGATGAAAGGGGAGCCTTCGATCTGGCAATCTGCAGCGATGTTCTCGAACACGTTCCCGATCAGAGGGGGCTCATCGAGGTTCTCGTCAGAAGCCTTCGGGTCAACGGTGCATTCTACATGACGACAAACAACAAGCTCTGGCCTCTTGAAGGGCATCATAAGCTCCCTTTCCTCTCATATCTTCCGCGGAAGTGGGCAGATAGATATGTGAGGTTCATGGGCAAGGGAGAACATTTCAGGATATACCCCCTCACTCTGCTCCAATTGAAGAAGCTTCTGAGCGACTTTCCACTGAGGTTCGAACTGGAACCACCGAGAAATCCGAAGACCGTTCTCTACAGACTCGGAAAAAGGCTTGTCAAAGCGGACGAGGTTTTCTGGAACTTGGCGAATGCCTTCCAAGTGATTGGGGTGAGACTGAAGTGACGATCTCTTGGAAGGTCGACCCCGAGGCAAGGGAAATATGCTGGAGGAGTCTGAGAGATGCTCCAAAGGATATGGTGGAGGGTCATCTCTCTCTCATTCTCGATCTGGGATCCTCGAACGGCGCATTTGGGAAGCTGGTCTTGGGGGACAGGGATGCGAGAATCGTGGGAGTTGACATAAGCCGAGACGCGCCCCCTGCGGAGGGGGTCGAGTTCGTGCAGGCGGACATCCTCCATCTTCCATTCAAGAAGGAATCCTTTGACCTCGTCTCAGCGAGGGCGGTACTGCACCATGTGCCAAGTGACCTGGAAAGGGTGGTCACGGAAGCAAGCAGGGTTCTCCGCCAGGGTCATCGATTCATATGTCAGGAACCCACATCTGACAACCTACTTTCGGAATTGGCGAGAAGGCTCGTTCAGACGACCCTGCATGATCCCTCGGAGAGGGCTTTCTCCTCGGCCAGATTGAGAGATGTCGTGTCAAGGTCCCTCGCTGTATCGGAAATGAGATATCACCTCATCTACACCTACCTTCTCCCACACATCGCCTCAAGGCTCGGAGGACTCGGAAGGAAGGCTCTCCTGGGCCTGAGCAGACTGCTAGTTGAAGTGGATGAGAAACTGATTTCCAGGGGACCTTTCTGGGAGAGAAGAGCGGCTTATGTGACGCTCTCAGCAGAGAAGGAGTAGGACAAGCCACGCAAGGTTTATCAGCCTGCTCGGCAGATGGTCCGGTTGTGAGCAGAACATCGCGGAGGCGCTGAGCCAAGGCAATCTCACAGGAAAACAAACAAATACGAGAACCAGTATAGAACGGGCTACCAGTCCCTCGGTGAAATAGGTGACAGAATCAATCCGTGAAGAGGCGCGGACTTGGCTCCGAAAGAATTGGTCGACTATCCTAGCTTTGTCTTTCATCTTCCTCCTCGCTCTTTTCCTCAGAAGCTACTTCGCTTTCGAGCTGGCGACGGAGACAGGATTCGTCGTCTCTGGAGGTTCGGACGCATACTATCACAAGCGAGTGATCGACTATGTCGTGGACACGGGTCATCATCTGGTTGGTGAGCCGCTCCTCGCCTATCCGTACGGAAGCCCTGCCTCTGGCAGACCACCACTCTTCGACTGGTCGGTTGCAGTCTCAGGCATAGGTTTGGCACCTCTGTTCGGTGATGTGGATGTCAGTGTCTGGTACTCGTTCATATTCTCAACCGCCATATGGGGCTCACTCACGATCTTCCCTCTCTACTTCCTGACGAAGGGAGCGTTCGGAAGGAGGGCGGGACTTCTGGCCGCCTTTCTTCTGGCGATAATGCCCGCCCACATACAGAGGAGTCCTCTAACGAACGGCGACCATGATGCCTACGTTCTCTTCTTCGTCGTGACGACGTTCTTCTTCTTCATGAGAGCCCTGGGGACCCTCCGAGAAAGGAAATGGATCCGCAATTGGCACAAACCGAAGGATGTCAGAAAGGGGCTCTCGGACTTCTTTAGCTCCAATCGCGACCCCGTCCTCTACTCGTTCATGGCCGGGATATCTCTGACGGCGATCGCACTCGCCTGGAAAGGTTTCGGCTATGCTGTGGTCATCCTTCTCCTGTACTTCCTTTTCCAGATCCTGCTGAATCGATTCAGAGGAGTGGACTCGACGGGAATACTTGTGTGCTTTGCCATCACCGTCGGCATAGCTCTCATACTGTCTTTCCCGTGGTACCTCCAGTTCTTCAAGACCGGGGACTTCTCCACACCCGCCTACATGTTCATCGGCGGTCTCGTCTTCGGCCTCGTGTTCGTAGTTACGAGGGACTACCCGTGGTCGCTCGTTCTGCCCTCGGTCTTCGCTGCGTTCGGTCTGGCCTTGTTCGTTCTGATCATCGTTGCACCCGCAACAGTTTCGACCTTCCTCGGCGGGGCAGGCTATTTCATCAGGACCAAAGCGTACGAGACCATAGCTGAAGCTCAGCCACCGACGTTCAGCCAGCAGGCGATGTCTTTCGGAGCGGTTACCTATTTCCTCGCGCTCGTCGGACTTGGCTGGGCTGCGGTGCAGCTCCCGAAGAGATTGAAACCGGATTACCTTTTCATAATCGTCTGGACGGGTGCCGCCATATTCATGTCGATGTCTGCGGCGAGGTTCATCTTCAATGGCGGACCGGCTTTCGCCGCCGCTTCCGCATGGGTAGTCGTCATTGTAATCGAAATGCTAGACTTCCGCTCCGCCAAGAAGGTCTACGACAGCTTGAGCGGCAGCAAGTTGCATGCTCTGAGAAGAGCCGTCAAGTTCAGACACGTCGTAGGAGTGCTTTTCATCGCGTTCCTGGTCGTGATGCCGAACGTATGGTACGGAGTGGACGCATCCATCCCGTTCGAGGACAAGAGGAGACTCGATGAGGAGATATATGACGCCACGCCCTCCTTCATGAGGCCTGAGGGGTACAGTGCTCCCTGGTTCCTCGGAGCCTTTGGATATTCCCTCCCGCTCAATAACAGATACTGGCCAGCAGCTTGGGACTGGCTCGAGAACCAGGATGGAGACGTTCTCCCCTATGAGGACAGGCCCGCGTTCCTCAGCTGGTGGGACTACGGGTTCGAGGCTGTTCAAGAAGGCAAACATCCAACGGTCGCGGACAACTTCCTGCACGGATATCAGACTGCGGGGAACTTCATCGCGGCTCAGGACGAGAACACGGCGATCGCCTACCTTTCCATCCAACTCCTTCGGGGGGACTACATAACCAACGGCTACGAACTCGGCCAGACTGCGGGAGGGATTCTGGAGAGATACGGCTTTGATCCTGACGAGATAGAGACCGTGATGCGATATCCGACGATCTACATCGACGAGATTCTCAGGGACCCGGACCGCTTCGGACCGAGGGACGACACCATACAAGCTCAGAACGCACTCCTCATCTATCTGAAGCAACTTCTGACAGAACGGCTAGACACGGACGAGCAGGCGAACATGTACCATGACATCAGTGTGGCCACAGGCAAGTCGATAAGGTACTTCTCTGTCGACTCGAGGATGTTTCCCTTCAGCGGTGCCAACCCGGGCATCTTCTACGCACCGATCAAGCTCTCGGATCACAGGATCAAGGACTACCAGGTCAGACCGGATGTTCCCATCGATTTCTTCGACCTGATGTGCTTGGACGCAAATAGGGTGAGACACAATTGTGATGAGGTGACGGTCGCCCAGGGCGTCTCTGAGTTTGAGATAGTGTACAAGGACATGTTCTGGAACAGCATGTTCTACAGAGCGTACCTGGGGTACAGCGCTCAGGACCTCGGCGAGGGAAAGGAGGGACTCCCCGGATTGTCGGGTGACTATGCGAACTCGCAGCCTCTCCACGGCTGGGGTCTGAAACACTTCAAGCTCGTCTATCGAACCGCCTATTACAACCCCTATCCGCCTGATGAATATCAGAACCACACGGATGCGTGGAGGGCCATCAATCTCGAGGACGCTATGAGATACCAGGAAGAGATTCAGACGGGCCTCAGGCAGGGTGTCGTGGATCCGAGCCCGAGGTCAGGACTCACGAGCGGGGCAGTATTCCTGAAGTACTATGACGGAGCCATTGTGAGTGGTTCCGTGACCGTGGACGGCGAGACGCCCCTGGGCGGTGTGAGGGTGACCGTGCGGGACGAGTACGGTGTCCCCCACGACGTCTCATTCACTGACGAGGAGGGCAGATACGAGGTCCTCGTTCCCTTTGGCGACATCGACATAATCGCTTCCACGGGTACAATGAACAACATGACCTTGTTGGGAGAGATCACACTGAACTCGACAAGGATAACTGTCACGGACAAGCAGGCGATGAGGATTCCCATTGACATGGACGGAGATGGCTATCTTGACTACTACATAACTGAGGACATCGTCGTTGATGGCGGTGGCCTTTCGGGCTCGGCATTCATCGACGAGAACGAGAATACGTTCTCGGAATTCTATGAGCCTAGGATCGCAAACTCCTGGCTCGTGTTCAGACACATAGGCACCAACCAAGAGATTACGACCACGACCAACGAGAGGGGCTTCTACAAGCTCTCTGGTGCTTTCCCTGGGGACTATGAGATTACGATCGTTACTCCGGAGAGAACGATGGGGCCCTTTGAAGCGAATGTTACTGCTGGGGAATCGAAGCTGAACAACATCCCAGTGCAGCCGGCAAATCTGGCAGGGTTGGCGAAGTTCGAGGACGGCCTTCCCGCAGAGGGTGCGACCATGGTTCTCCTGGACGAAACCAACGGCACCGAGATGGTGCAGACATCAGGACTGAATGGCTTGTTCGGGTTCAAGCCGCTGCTTCCAGGGAACTTCACCCTCACTGCGAGTAAGGGCCACTACGCGAGTCTGCCCCTCAGGTTCAAGGTCCTTGAGGAGGGTGAGGAAAGGGTCAGGAACATAACGCTTCGCCCATCGGGGGAGGTCGAGGGCAGAAGTCGCGCATTCGGGAGCGCAGTCTCCAATGTCGCCATCATATTCAGGAGCTTGATGCGTCAGTTCTTTGACTATTTCGTCAGAACCGATGAGGGCGGGTTCTACAGTGGCACTGTTCCTGAGGGCGAGTACCCTGTCTACGCGCTGCATGACCTGGACGGGCAGAAGCTGG
>JBHIBK010000111.1:0-6095 GCA_046759065.1 Thermoplasmata archaeon
CGAAAGCAGGGCCTAGCGAACCAACCGACTTTATTTGTGAGAGTGGTTGATGACAGAAAAGTTACCCCGGGGATAACTGAGTTGTCTCCAGCAAGAGTTCGTATCGACCTGGAGGCTTGCTACTTCGATGTCGGCTCTCCCTATCCTGGCGGTGCATTAGCTGCCAAGGGTGCGGGTGTCCACCGATTAAAAGGGATCGTGAGCTGGGTTTAGACCGTCGCGAGACAGGTTTGTTGCTTTTCGGTGGAAGTGTCTTGGTGCCTGAGGGGAAGGAGCCTTTAGTACGAGAGGAACGGGGCTTCGCGGCCTCTAGTCTACCAGTTGTCCGGCAGGGCATCGCTGGGCAGCCACGCCGTAGCGGATAAGGGCTGAAAGCATCTAAGCTCGAAGCCGCCCTCAAAACAAGGCACCTTATGACACTCGTAAATGACGAGTTTGATAGAACCGGGGTGTAAGCTGGAAGCTTCGGCGACCCGTTCAGCCCGCGGTTACTAACAGTCATAACCGCTATTCACCGATTCGGTGTAGCAGTTTCGGCTTTGCCGTTACACAGGTTGCGTATGGTGTTCTCCTCTCACTTGGGCCGAAGGCTTTTCAAACGGGTTCTTGGCGGGTAGATGTAGCTTTTTTCCAGTTTTTCGCAGACCCCCTCTCTGCAGGTTCTAATATCCGAAATGGAATGTGATTAAACATGGTCAAGCTCACGATGGACGTTCACGAACCCAAAAGCATTGCGAAGCATCTTGAGAGCCTGAGCGTTCCCTTCGTAAGGAAGAAGATCACGCCCGGAGACTATGTGGTTGGGGAGGTTGGCATTGAGAGGAAGACGCTTGGCGATTTCTTCAATTCGATGGTTAGAAAGCGTCTCTTTGACCAAGTAATCCGACTGAAGAGCTGTTATCCGACCACCGTCGTCATCGTGGAGGGCGACGTCAGCGATATATGTACGCATAGGAACCCTGCTGCGTTCTGGGGAGCCTTCCTGGCGATTGTGATGGACGAGAACGTTTCAATCCTTTTCTCACCGGACAAGCTGGAAACCGCTAGAATCCTGAGGACGATCTGGCGCAGGCAGGAGAAGGGACACAACAGCTACGGCCTCAGGCACAAGCCAAAGATGCTCACGATGGAGGAGAAGCAGATGTTTCTCATCCAAGGATTCCCGAGTGTTGGCGACACGCTGTCGAAGAGTCTTCTGGAGATGTTCGGAAGCGTTCGAAGTGTGATGATGGCGGATAAGGAGGATTTGGTCAAGGTTCCCAAGATCGGAGAGAAGAAGGCCGAGAATATCGTCAGGATTCTGGATGAGGAATACGGTCGGGGTCAGATCGCCTCTCAAACCCGTCAGATCGATTCTTGGGAATGATCTTCCGCAGTCTCCTCAGAGCCCTCATCTTCTCTCCTTCTCCCGCTTTGGACTCCTCAACTCCCGTCTTCAGGATGCGTATCGATTCATCCATGGTTTTCCTGTCCACAGGATAAGGGACGCCATCCTTCCCGCCAACCGTGAAGGAGTACTTGACAGGGTCCCGCCAGCTGGGCTCATCGCCGTATATGAGGTCCGATATCAGAGCGAGAGCTCTGACCGTACTCGGTCCCACACCTTGGATGGCCAGCATCTCCTCGTAGTTCCTCGGCTGGAAGTCATATATCGCCTTCATTGCCCGCCAGTTGATCCTCTTCGGCATCCAGAGCAGCCTCACATCCTCCTTCTCTCCGGTCCAGCGCTTCAGAGAGGTCTGATTTTCCAACCGCACGGAGGAGAACAGCCTCTGCAGTCTCCTCGTTCCGTCCTTGGCGACATCGAGGGAGGTCTTCCTGCAGTCCCTGCTGAGGGGCGCCGTCATGTCCAGTGTCATCTGCACTCTCGTCCCAAGGATGGCATCGTGAGGCTCCTCGAGCATGTCTTCTACGTTCGCGTGATACCAGTGGTATCTCCTCGCGTAGCCGCTCTCGGCATTCATTCCCTGTTGCACGACCGCCCAACTCCTCCGCTCAGTGAAGATGAAGACGTGATGGTACAGCTGATGTTCGTCCTGGACGGCGGCGCTATCCACTTTCGCGGACATCCTGCTCTTGTAGACCATCTCATCGATCGTTCGCGATGACAGGTTCATTCGCTCTCCGAATCGCTCGATCTGGGCGGGCGTTTGCCTCGATGCCCTTCCCTTCCCGCCCGCGATTGCGATCCCGAGGTCCTCTCCCTTGAGGGCCTCCTTCAGCGCACCACAGGTTACCGTGGAGACTCCCGAGGAGTGCCAGTCAAACCCAAGAACGCAGGAGAGCGATTGAAACCAGAACGGGTCCGAGATTCTCTCGAGAAACTTCTCGGTCCCATATTCCAGGCATATGACCTTGACCAATCCTCTCGATAACTCGACCATCCGCGAGAACAGCCATCTGGGTGCCCTTCCCCCATGAAGCGGCAGGTCCGCGATTCCCACTCTGCTCACGTCTCTTCGCATGACGTGCTCTGAGATAAGCGTTCCAGGCGGGGGTCGGTGAAACAGTGAAATATTTATCGGTGGCCGCACATCCGAACTTCGTGCCAGCGGTTCGCCTTGGTAAGATGCACCTTCGGTGGTGCAAGGGGTGCAACGTTCCGATTCTGGAACAGAAGAGATGTTCCGTGTGCGATTCGTCCACGGTGAGCGTCGACGTCACCCCGCCAGGAGATACTAGGCCGGCGTTTGAATCGGACATCCGACTTGTCAGGAAGATCATCGATGGGCAATTCGGTGAGGGAAGCGGCGAATCCCTGATTCCGGATGACAAGATAGTTCTTCTAAACGGAGTCCCTCACCTGGACCGGATGGACGAGGTCATATTGGACGGGCAGGTCCTGGGAGCCCTGCAGTACAATCCGGGAAGCAGATACAAGTTCATTCCGAGGATGGAGGCGGCCCGCAGGCTTGCCCCTTCGCTCAAGAGGTCCTGGATCATCGTGGATGACGGTGCGGTTGAGTCAATCGCATCCGGAGCGAGCGTGATGGTCTCGGGGATCGTCGACCTGGACTCCGAGATCGAGGCGGGGGATGAGGTAGTGGCGCTCTCCAGGGACAAAAGGGCGATTGCGGCGGGCTCTGCGAGAATCAGCGGGCATGAAATGAAGGAGAAGCAGCGGGGAGCGGCAACAAAGACCCGCTGGGCCTCCGAACACGCTGAGGCCAGTCCACTCTCACCAGGTCAGGACTGGCAGGCGGTCCTCGACGCCAACAAGGACGTGCTGGATGTGAGGGTTGACAAGGCGGCGCGTTTCGTGAGGAAGGTGGTCGAGGAGAGGGGACTTCCCGTGGCGGTGTCCTTCAGCGGCGGAAAGGACAGCTTGGCCACGCTGCTCCTCGTCCTTGATGCCGGTCTCCGTCCCGACATACTCTTCGTTGACACCGGTCTCGAGTTCCCGGAGACTGCTGAACACGTTTCTGAGGTCGCGGACGAATACGGTCTCCGCCTGGTCTCGGAATCGGCGGGAGAGTCCTTCTGGGCAGGGCTGGAGACCTTCGGTCCTCCTGGCAAGGACTTCAGATGGTGCTGCAAGACGTCCAAGCTGGGACCTGCCGCCAGGCTCATATCGAAGAACTATCCGGAGGGCGTCCTCTCTTTCATCGGCCAGAGGAGGTATGAATCGATACCGCGCTCGACCAAAGGCCCCGTGTGGACTAATCCCTGGGTCCCCGGACAATATGCGGCATCGCCCATACAGGACTGGACGGCCCTGCATGTCTGGCTCTACATATTCTCCAAGGGAGCGAGTTCCAATCCATGGTATTCCAGAGGTCTGAGCAGGATAGGCTGCTTCCTGTGCCCCGCTTCGGACCTCGCTGAGCTGGAGATTGTCTCCCGCGAACTGCCCCAGTACGGTCGATGGGCCGAATATCTGGCTGACTACGCAAAGAGGAACCAGAAGGGCGAGGAATGGCTCGTTCTGGGCCTATGGAGGTGGAAGATGCCTCCAAAGGGGGTGAGGGACCTGGCTCGGTCCGAGGTCGCTAAAGGCGCCCCGCTCGACCCGCTCAAACTCCAGGTTTCGGACACTCACATCCCCTGTACACTTGGAGTCAGAACCGAAGGATTCTTCATGGGGAAACTGGACATGGAAAGGGTCACAAACATGCTCACGATCCTGGGAGAGGTGGACTACGACGCCGATGTGGAGGCTGCCCAGCTCGAAAGATTCGTCGTCTTCAAGGAAGGCCTCGTTATAATCCGGGCGGAATCCGAGGATGGACTCGCCTCTCAGGCCAAGGATCTCGAGCGGGTCATAAAAAAGGCGGAAAACTGTGTCGCTTGCGGTGTTTGCCTGGGTCTCTGCGAGAACGACGCGATAATCATCAAGGAGCAGGCATGGATAGTCGAGGAGAACTGTGAGCGGTGCAAGAAGTGCCTCTATCCTTGCTCGGCAGCGGACTTCGAGGGTGAGTTCAGGTTCTGAGGACTTTCCCTATGGTCTCGATGCCCGCGTCCGTCTTGAAGGCGTCTGGCCTGAAGTGGGTTCTGGTTGCGAGAAATCCCTCATCCTTGAGCGCACCTACAATACCGTCAATCGCTGGCGGGTCGGCAGAGAACTCTCTTGCGACCTCGGCCGTCGTGAAGAAAAGCGGAGGGGATGAGGCCTCTTCCCTCCAAAGCTGCAGGAGTCTTGAGACCTTGTGCGGGAAGTAGCTCGGCAATTTCACCGATCCGAGGAACTCAGCGTCCAGGAAGGCATCCGACCAGAGCGGTCCAGCGATTCCCGCTTCTCGGAGAATCCTCCTCTCCAATCCTTTTCCTTCATGAAGGTATCCGAGCTTCTCAAGGGTTCTGTCAGCTCCCTTTGCTCCCTTTCTGATTCGGATGATCGCGCGGAAGAAGTGGTCAGTCGAGAAGCACAGTACCGGCTCGATTCCTCTGTCGAACCTGGCAGCCACTCTCGCAGCGTAACCGAGAAGAATTCGAAGGCCCAGCTCATGGCAGTACTCCGTCTTCCTAGGCCGTGAATCATACCTTCTGATGCAGACCTTCTTCCTTGCGCCACAGAGAACCGCAGTGTCTGTCGCCGTAATCGCCGTGATTCCCCCATCGGACGTCGCGCGAATCGCCCCCTCCACGTATCGGACTGGGGTGCCGAAGGGGTCCACGTCCACGAAGTCGAACCTCTCGCGTGCAAGGAGGCAGTTCAGGTCCTCGCAGGTTGCCCTGCAGTTCTCCACACCATTCCTCTCGATGTTGCGCAGGATCAGGTCATGGCAGATTGTGTTCTTGTCGTTCAACGTGACCGCCATGTCCTTTGTCTCGATAGCGACGCGAAGGCCGGCCACCCCGGTTGCTGCGAGTCCGTCCAATACCCTCTTTCCTCCGCTCAGCGCATTCAGAACGACCAGGACGGAGACGTCCCTGTTTGTTCTCATCAAGGGATTGTAGAACGGCAGGCGACCCTTTCGTCCCGGCCCGTGCAATCTTTCAACCTTGGGAACGTCGAACTTGGCCAAACCTTCACTGACCAGTTCAGACTCGAAATTCAAAGAATCTCGCCCTTGAGAAGCTTGACTATCTTGTATGGAAGCAGATTCTTGTTGACGGCGGTGACTTCCAGAATCCTGATATCATCCCGCCTCCGGATGTCCTGAAGAAGCGGGTTTCTCGATTTCTTGTGGAGCGTCAGTATGAGTGGCTTATCAGCATCGAGAGCGTCCTTAACGGCCTTTATGAACGGTTCCGACTCCACTTCCATCTTCCCGACTTCATCGATGACCACGATGTCGGAATCCGTCGTGGCATTCCTGATCGCCTGGACGCCGATCTCTTCCAGCGCCTCGATGTCCACGCCATATTTGCCTACCTGTATTTTCGAGTCGATGTCCATGTGAGCAAAAACCCTCCTTACTTCCGTCGCCCAATCCACGACATAGAAGCCCACCCTCCGTTCATCCTCGATGATGGACTCTGTAATCATCCCTCCGACAGTGAACTCATCTGCTTCGAGCATCTCAATGACTCTAATCAAGGCGTAGGTTTTGCCAGCACCAGGTAGGCCCGTGATGCCGACCTTTACGCTTTCGCCCATGTTGAGGCCCCGTCTTTCGAAGAGGTATGCATTCGCAGTATAAAATATTAGT
>JBHIBK010000112.1:0-6080 GCA_046759065.1 Thermoplasmata archaeon
ATCGCTCTCCACATTCGGGGGAGTCACGTACGCGAATTCCCCCTCGTCCACATACCTCTGACTCCTCTGCGAGTAGGACGCGATTCTATGTCTCACAAGCTGATGAGTCATGGCCCTGCTCACCCCCTCGATTCGAAATGTGAAGGAAACGTGCTCGATTACGCTCTCATGCCCCATGCGGACAACTCGCTTTATGAAGCTGCCGTAGTCCTCCTTCTCCTCCTTGTCCCAGCATATCCCTGCTGCACGGCCCGCCGTTTCGATCGGGTTGGGTGTGTATCTTGCCAAATCAACTCTGATGCTATCCCCAAACCAGATTCACGAATCTCCATATGAGGTTTACGAATGCTCCCCGATCGAAAAGGAGAAGGTCACGTTGTCCGCCGATTGCTGAGACCTGAGTTCCCTCAATCTAACCACTTCCACCTCCTGATCCTTCAGCTGGTTTCTGACGCCCTCTACGTGACCGTCCCCAATCACCGCCACAATGTTTTCATGGGTCGCGCTCAACCTTTCTATGGCCCTTGCCATGTGAACATCCCTGTCGTCAATGAGGATCTTCTTGACCGATGGGAACTCCTCTCCAAAGGCCTCAAGATACGCCTCATTGTCGTCTTCGAATCTTCTGATTTCCCTTTCGACACTTCTCTTGCGTACGAATAGGCTGGATATCAGAGCAAACGCCATCTTCACCTTCTCATTGAAACTCATGCCCTTCCAGAATCTCCTGAAGACGTCAGTGGCCTCCATATCGATGAATGCGATATCAGCGCCGATTTCGCGAGCGGAGTCGATTGCCGCAATCATCTCTCGCCCCACGCCCGCCCCGTATTTCCTGGCTATCCACTTCTGAAAGAACGCAAGCGCATTGTAGGCAATGGGCCCGCTTCCGCGACCCGCCTCGCTTATCAGAGAGTGGAATCTGGTCTCGTCAAGCTCAACGCACACGACTGATGGCATCCTCCCGACTATGGTCCGTTTGACTTGATTCTCAATGTCGAAAACATGACCCACGCCTATCAGCGTAATCATCCGCTTGATGATGATTACATTCCGTATTTAACTATTCCTTCAGAATCCGTGCTTGCCCAAAAGCGGAACGAAGACGCAACCTCCGTAGGACTTCCTCTTGATCTTGCCCCGCTTCTTCGCGGCAAGTGTCAAGTCCTGGAGATACGTCCCGCCCACCGGAATCAGGAGCTTGCCCCCTTCTCGTAGCTGATCTATGAGAGGAGAGGGAATCCCGGGCGCCGCACAGGTCACGAATATCCGGTCGTAGGGCGCCTGGTCGGGATATCCAAGTGAACCGTCTCCTACTACGATTCTTACCTTCTCCGCGAGTCCGACCCTCTCCAAGGCCTTCTTGGCCTTTATGGCCAGCCTCTCGATTCTCTCCACGGAGATGACCATGCCCCCCTCGCCCACAATCTCGCCAACAAGGGCCGCGTGATATCCGGACCCGCCTCCCACCTCGAGCACCTTCTGCCCGCCCTCCAAGTCGAGAGCCTCGAGCATCATGCCGACCATATGGGGCGCGGAGATGGTCTGACCTTCTCCTATCGACACTGGCGAGTCAACATAAGCCAACCTCTCGATATCAACGAAAACGTGGCGGGGAATCTTCTCCATTGCTGCGATGACCTCCGGAGAGTGGACATATCCTCCTCTGATGAGCTTTCTCACCATCCGCTTTCTCTCCTCATCGAACGTCATACCCGCAGCTCCATCCAGACCTCCGCAAATCTGTCAACCAAGTCATCTAGGAAGGACGATTTATAGGTTATCAGTATCCTTGCGACTTCGTCCTCTTGGCTTATGGAATAGATCGATCTCCTTCCTTCACGTCTTTCCCGAAGTATGCCCAGGTTCCTCATCTTCTTCAGGTGAAAGGAGAGGGTGGATTTGGAGACCTCCAGTTCATCCTTGAGACTTTCAAATGAAACCCCGGATTCCAGGAGCGCTCTTATGGCTATCATTCTGGGGATTCTCTGTCTCATCAGCCCCAAAAGCCTCCTATCAAGAAATGCCACCTTCTCGCGGACGTAGAACCGTCTGAGCCTACCATCCATTTCACTGGATAATAGACCTTTCTTCTCTAGGTAGTTGAGGTGATATTCCAGCACGCCCATCTCCAGTTCCAGCTCCTTCAGGATCTCCCTCAGGTACGTCCCAGGATATCTCGAGACATAGTCAAATATGCGCTTCCGGTTCTCGAGATCCAGGGCTTCCTTCATGGCCCCTCACTTCTTTGCGACGGCGAAATAGAACATTACCACCGCGATCAGCTGAAGAAGAAGATAGTGCCAGGGAATCCCCCAGTCCCTCCAAAGGTCTCCGCTCAGGACAGCCACGAGAAGGAGAATGCCCTGTATCAGGAAGATGAGGAAGGCGGCTGAAACCAGGAGCAGCCTCATATTCCTCACTCTTACATAGCTTATCGAGGATGCCACGAGCATTATCAGAGAGAAACCAAACAGCAGCACGACGAGAAGGGTCTCCAACAACATGATACCTTGAGGTGAATGAGCCGAGCGTAAAAAGGTTTTTTCCCTCTAGCTCCGCTCGTCTCAGGTTTCATGTCACTCATCGGGAAAACGGTCTGTTCGATGATTGTACCAAATCCAATATAAGAACGAATCTACAATACGATGCTTGAGGCTTTTCTATTATTCTGCCCACATAATAGAACCTCCCCCAAGGGGGAGGGAGCCTCCTCCATTCTTTTTGAATGGAAGAAAAGGCTGGTAGGATGAAGTTCCGCGTAGTGTTGACCGCCATCACGATGGCTCTTTTGCTGCCCCTCTCCACTTCGAGCGTTAGGGCAGGGCCCAGCGGTATCGAACTTCAGGGGAATCCAGATGGCAGTTTTTCCATAAGCGGGGACTTCATCAGTCTTGCGTATTATGGGAATTCGTCCCCCACCTTCGATTCCGTGGGCATATCAAAGAGTTCAGTGATTCCAGTGTTCGAACCCCTCTTTGAATCGATCGATGTTCAGGCCTTCCTGCCTGCATCCGATCCGATCGTCAGTGGTGAGAGCGTCCAGGTTTCGAGCGATGAATTGGCAGTGGAGTTCCATAACAACCCAATGGCCACCATCGGCTTCAAGGCAGTGGACCAGAGTCTCGTGACCTTTGCGTTTGAGGAGGAAATCGGGGCCATTGTCGACTCCCAACTGGCTCGCCTGGGAAAAGGAGGGACGACAGGCGAACTCGTTACCATAGGCGACGCAACCCTGGAGAAATCCTTCAATCAGATTCGCCTTCGGATGAACTCTGGCGGGAGGTGCTACTTCCGGGCATCCGTTGTACCTGATGAGTTCGTTGGGCAAGAGATCTCACTGGGGACAATCGTCGGAGAACTGTACCTCACACAGATCGAGTCCAACGTGGTCACGGACCTCATTCAGTACGATTCTGTCTCTCTTTCTCCATCATTCGTGTCGGCCGAGAAAGTCGCGATCGAAGTCTCTGGGGAATTCTCAGCTGGGAAGGTCGTGGTCCTCTCCCTCGACAGGGCGATGTTCACCGTGCCTGCGGACAATCTCTTCGTTCATGTCGACGGCGAGGAAGTTGCCAGAGCAGGCAGCCTGGAGCAAGTCTTCGCGGGAGGAAGTGGATCGACGTTCTTCGTCTCCCATGACGAAGGCACGCTGGAGGTATTCGTCTTCCTTCCACATTTCTCAGAGCACACAGTGGTCCTCTCGGGAGAGGGGACGGCGGCATTCCCGTGGAGCATTCTGGCGGCGGCTCTTGGAGCGACCCTTGTCCTCTTGGTCGCAACCGCCTATCTTTTCAAGAAGAAATACTAGGCGAGGCTCTTCTTTACGGGAGTCGCGTAGATCCTGACGATGTCCTCGGCCTTTGCCTTTCCCTCCCGAATCAGACGGTTTTTCACCTTTATCCCGTGGATCACTGCCCTGACCCTCCCCAACTCCACGAGATCACCTATGTAGAACTCCTCATCCGGAGGGGCCTCTATTTCTCGGGATATTGTCCTGCCAGCCCTGGTGACCGAGAACTTCACGATGACCCTGTCCATCCTCTTGGCCCAGAGCGTATCTATATTGGCGGAAACCGCTCCCTCAGGTCTTCTTCCCTTCTCCTCGATTCCAGTGATGACTATCTGTGTGCCCTCAAAGATGAACTTATCGCCCTTCCTCACCATCAGCGCTGGGTCCATCTCGATGGACTTCTTCACAGATGTTTCGCCCTTGCTCACGATGATTGGAACGCTCAAGGGCTTGGATTCCCTGATCGTTTCTCTTCGGGTCTGACCGCATGACAGACAACGCACCAAACCCTCCAGCACAATATCCTTCTTATCGGAGACTCTCCCTTTGACCACCCTGTGAGGTTTCTCCCCGCAGTTGGGACAGTCAAGAATCAAAGCAGAAGGCGTTGCCACATTTGGGCATGATTTTCGGCGGTATTATTCTTTTCTTTCGAGCTTCATGGACCAGCCGCAGTCCGAGTAGACTCTCCGGCCCTTCATGCGGACGGTTCCGCCGCATTCGGGGCATCTAGCCTTTTGCATGAACTTCTCTAGCCAGGCCCGCCGGACATCCTCCACGGATTCGCCCTCGACCTTCTGCAGGATCATCCTCAACTCATCATCTACGGCGAGCCGTTCGAGGCCCGCCAAAGTTCCCGAGTCCGCCCGCGCCCCGACCTTCATGATTAAGGGTCCGAGAAAGACACCAGCCGCCAAACCCATCAGATGCGCCTCGTGCGCTATGTGACTGCGCGGGTCCAGGGCAAGGAGCGTTTCCACCAGGATTATGATGGCAACCAGAAAGGGTAGACGTATCGGAGGGAGGGGTAGCATCGCTATCTTCTCTCTGGGATACAGAATCGCGAAGGCGCCCAATATGCCGGAGATGGCTCCCGAGGCGCCGAGGACGATAGCCACCTCGTTCAGATGCATCAGACTGAACGCGAGCGTGCCGATGATGCCGCTTATGATGTAGATGACCGCGAACCTCGGGGTGCCTATCCTTTCCTCAAGAAGGGGTCCTATGAAAATCAAGGCGATCATGTTGAAGATCAGATGCATGAAACTCGCATGCAGGAACATCGATGTGAACAGGGTATAGAGGCTCGTCGGCGTATCGAGGTGGACAGGCTGGAAGGCCAAGTCCAACACTAGAGACGAAATCACATAGGGAGAATCCAGAACCTCTATCGCAAACACCGCGGCAATGATGGCGGCCATGGCTAGACTGAAGAGAATCCTGCGAGCGAACGTGAAAGCGATGCCGCCGAGTATCACAGCGACCGCTGCCAAGACGAACAGGTTCATCCGAAAAGAAGGAAGAGCATTCAGTATATTAACTCAGTGAGCCTCTCACAATCTCTGCAATCTTGTCGCTTGCCCTTCCATCACCAAAGGACTCCTTTCTTTCCTTCGGAGGTTCCTCCGAATTCACCGCACTCACTATCCTATCCTTGTCCGAGCCAACCAGAGTGTTCCACCCGTCTTCGACCGTTTCAGGCCACTCCGTCTCTTCCCTGAGCGTGATGCAGGGTTTTTCCAGGAGATAAGACTCCTTTTGGATTCCTCCGCTATCTGTCAGGACTCTCTCGCACTTCATCAGCAACGCTATGAATTCTGGGTAGCTGAGCGGCTCCAGGACCTTCACATTACTCCTGACGTGTCTCTCAAGTCCGAACCTCTCGATCGCCTTCGTGGTCCGGGGATGGGCGGGAAACACGACATCGCGGTTCAAACTCGAAACGGCATCCAGAATCGAGCGGAGGTTGCCTTCGTTCTCCGTGTTCTGCGGCCGGTGCAAGGTCATGAGATGGAAGCCACCTTCCTCAAGGTCCAAATCGGAGAGGACTTCCGATTTCCCCGCCAGCTCACGGAACTTCTCAAGCATGTCTCGCATCACATCGCCAACAGGATGGACACCTTCCACAATCCCCTCCCTCTTCAAGTTCCGGACTGCCGTCTCGGTTGGACAGAACAGAAGCCCAGAAAGGTGATCGGTCAGCACTCTGTTGATCTCCTCGGGTATCGATCTGTTGTAGCATCTGAGGCCCGCCTCAACATGTGCGATGTTCAGCCCCAACTTCGCC
>JBHIBK010000113.1:0-6076 GCA_046759065.1 Thermoplasmata archaeon
ATTGGGTTCTTGTCATAGTCGTTTGAGATGTGGAACTGGATTGGCGCCCGTGAGCCGTCACGGTCCAGGTAGTCGTTCACTCCGCTCTCAACATCCACAATCAGGGGGACGGTGACCATCATTAGATTGAGTTCCCTGCACAGATCCTCCTCGATGTAGCTCTTCGCCGCGAAGATGGCCCGCTGCGTTTCCTTCATCGTGAGCAGAGAGCTGTAGCCTTCGGGCAGTATCCTCTCTAGCTCGTCATAGTCCCCGATGCCCGGACCGGCTAGGTCCGCTCTCTTGTCTCTCATTGTTCATCTCCTTCTCGATTCCTTGTGGAATGCAGATGTGGCTGTCGCCCACTCGAAACAATGTCACTGGTATATATAAACGTGAGCAAAAGAATATCGAGTAGATGAACGAGCCAGTTTGCCTAGGATACGCATACCATTTTCCCCGCAACCTTTTCATACCTCCGGATTTATGAGGTTCCAAGGCTGGGAACCTAGGGGTGTTCGGTTTGTGCCGAATTACTGTTGCGACAATCAGATCGCTCAGCTAGCCCAGCCTCAAAGATGGAATGAATCGAGAGGGTTGAAAGGGTTGTGACTGCAAGATGACAAGAACCCCCGGCTCTTGTCATCTTCAACTTGCTTCTCTCTTTCGGAAGACTTGCTGGCAGCACTCAATTTCCCTGAAATTGCACCTGAAAAAGCACGTCCATTGGCAATCGCTGCAAAACCTTTATGTAAGATGTAGGGAATACTCTCATTGTAGGGAGTAAGATGCAGATAACATTGTTTATTTGCGTCTCTCCCAATATCACCTACACATAAGTTTCTTTTCATGTGTGGACTTTCTTCACAACTCCAAGGGAATCATTCAGCTTCTTGTAGATCCTCGATATCTCCTTCTTCGACAGATTGGAGTCCTTTGCTTCATCAAGAATGTCTTGAAAGAGCTTCTCAAGGAGGTCAACATAGTCCTCTGCCTTCTAACCTTCAGCCCATAATCACTACACTGCTTGAACTTCTCTTCTTCTGGTACTCCTCTTCGAAGTATTCCCTGAATGACTAAGTCATTCTGACTGTCACCCCTATACTCTTTGTAGAAACTCCTAAACGACTCGCCAATCCTGAAGGGCTCGTAAATCCTGTTATTGTCTATCTTGCATTGGATGAAGGGGATTAGGAATTGCAGAGTTGCATCGATTTCCCCAATGAACAAAACCCTACTGAGAAACCTAGGTCTATTGCAGGTCCGTTTGAACTCACCATAGAATTCCCGGAATATGTCCTCGGTCGGAGTTGGCAACTCTTTCACGTTCTGGGGATAAATCATCTCTGGATACCAGTTGAGTATCGTTGAGATATGTCCGGCCATTGCGGGCAAAGGATAATACCCATCTCCATGAGTGATCCCAAAAATGGGAGTGTTTCTTGTGGAGAATCTTTCTCCCATCATTTCCCTCTCTCTCAGAAAGGAATCGCTCCAGAACACAAAGGGAAAACCACCGTCAACTAGAGAAACAACTCGATAGTCGACAATCGAAGAATCCCTTAAGACTTTCGACCTGACTTTCAAATCCTCAATCACCATCCTGTAGCCATACGATTTGATGAACGTCTCAACGAGTCTATGCGGTTTGATATACACTTTCAGTCTCTCAATAATCTCCGAAAGCTTCTCCTTTGAGCTGGGCTCGTCAAACTTGTCAAAGACCTGAATCAATTCCCTTCTCGAAGTTCCAACAGTCGCAAATTCCGATACAGAGAAAAACCTGAGAAGGTTAAGCTGATGACTTGGTGGGTAGGCATAGGTGTCAATCTGGATTGCTGGGTCATCCATGATTGCCCTAACGTACGCCTTCTTGTATCTAGGACTCTCCCCTTTGAGCTTTGCTTTTGTGACAACTACTGAACCGAAGTGCAGAAGGTTGTATATGTATGGTCTCAGTTCTTGATGAACATCAAGACCATTCCGGGTGAATCTCAGATTCTCACCAATGATTCCGCTTTCATCGAATCCGTTAAGCTCAACGATTGTCATGTCGCAAATATATCATGTTACACTCTAATAATCCTTTACAGTCTACTTGAGTGAAAGTATTCCTTCTGGCTCTATCTTGATAAGAAAGCAATCAAAGAAAGTAGATTTCTCCGTAGTCAAACGTAGAAAGTTCCGCTGTTGCATAAGAAAGCTCTGCCCTATGAGGACGGAACGAAGAAAACGGATAAGGTCCGATAGTGGGGAAACAATGGGGAAATAAATGTGATTTCAAAACGTCAGCTGTATGCTAGTTGCTTGTTTTTGGCGTGGGGCCACTCAGACACTACCGAAAACACATCTTCTCGTATGCCATCCTGATTCACGGTGAGTACCGTGCAAACGTATGAGACAAGCTTCGAAGTGAGCTGGGATTGTGCGGATTTGAGCTTGACCTTTCATTCAATTGAGTGCGAGGGTTGGGATTCGAACCCAAGGACCTCTACAGGACTAGGCCCTCAACCTAGCGCCGTTGACCATGCTTGGCTACCCTCGCTTTCTGCACGCTGAGGGGGAGATTTGAACTCCCGCGGTGCAAAGCACCACCGACTCTCAAGGCCGGCGCCTTGGTCCAGGCTTAGCTACCTCAGCCTGCCACAGAGAATGAGAAATGATTATTGAATCTTTTGCCTCAATCGCCCAACAGCGGTGGAAGGTCCAGCTCGAAACCCACGACAGGGTAGCCCAGATCGTACCTGGCGATGACGGCAGGCGAGATCTCTCCGAACTTTCCAATCTCCTGCCCGTCCTTGATGACCGAGGCCGCCCTTCCCCTGATGAACAGGCCGTCCTTGCGCGGCTCTATCTGCATCTCATCGCCCAGGTCTCGGAGAAGGCTCTGCACTAGTGACTTCACCTCGGTGAAGCCCGCCTTGGCATGGATCGATACGCCCGCCAGCTTCCTCCTGTTCTTCGCGTCTATCACAACGTCTCCCACTTCGAAGAACCTTTGCGGGAGCTCGTGATGCCTGTTCGCTCGGAGGAGGGCCAGGATGGATGGGAGAAGCGACGTTCGAAGGGACGACTGCTCCGTCGTTATGGGGTTCTTGATCCTTACGTAGGCAACTTCTTCCTGCGAGTCCTCGCCCACAAGGCTCAGCGTGCTCGCCTCCGTGTAGCCGTACCCGATCATCAGGTTGCGCAGGGAGTTGCTGGCCTCGTTGAATCTTATCAGCCTCCCCATCGTCAGCTCCCTGGGCAGTTGCGGCTCTATCCTCTCGTACCCGTAGGCGATCGCCACGTCTTCCACGAGGTCGGCTGGATGGAGGATGTCGTTCCTGTAGGCGGGTATCTGGACCTCGATATCGTCGCCCGTCATATCGCAACCCAGCCTCATCCTCTCGAGGCAGTCGACCATCTCCTCCGAGCTCAGGTCGATCCCTATCAGCTTGTTCGCGTACACCCTGTTCAGAACCCTCTTCTTGGGCGTCAGGTCCGGCGTGACCTTTGCGCCCTCGGGCGTGTGAAGGTTGACGGTCTGGATCCTCCCGCCTCTCTCCGCCAGCGCCGTGGCCACTATCACGAGCGTCGTGTGGACCGCCTCGTAGTCCAGTCCCGTCACGTCTAGAAAGAGGTTGGTCGTCTCCTCCGTCACCGTCGTCTGGATTCCGTTGATTATCGGCGGGAAGGAGAGGACATCATCGTTCCTGTCTACTATGAGCGGGTACCTGTCCTTCCCTTCCAGTGTGAAAGCGTAATCGATTCCCTTCGGATGCTCGCGGAGTATCTCGGCCATGTTCATCATCCTCGTGCCCTGGAGGGGGAAGAAGCTCACCTCCTCCGGCGGGAGGGCCTTGTACGTGAAGGGAGGGACAACGGCATCCAGGTCGTGCACTCCGACGGAGACCTTCCTTCTCTTTCTGCCTATCGTCAGGTGGAGCTTCTCCTGCATATCCATGAGGGACTTGACCAGCTCGTCGGTCATCTCCACGTTTCTGATGACACCGCCCACGACATAGGGGCGGACATCACTCACGCTTTCCTCCACCTTGAAGTCGATCCCCGAATGCTCCGTCGGATACTGGACGAGGCCCTTCTCCATGCCCAAGAACCCTCTCAGAGCCCTCGCGACACCTTCGACCGAATAAAGGTCCGGTCTGTTCGGGAAGAACTCGACGCTCATCTCATTGCCCTCGATGCCCTCCAGGGAGGCTCCGAGCATCGGGATTCTTTCGAGGAGCTCGTCCATCGGGACATCTTGGCCGATCAACGAGGTGAGGTCATCATAGTCGAGCGTGATGACTGGCATTCGCTTGAAAATAGGGTAATAGTATAAGAAGCTTTAGAGCTGAGTCATGGCGACCAAGGGACCATGCTGGCTTGTCGTATGCATCGAGCGGGATGGTTTCCAGTGTTCGGGATTGAACTGGGGACTCGCCTTTCGGTTACACGTATAGCCGAAATGCAGCAGCCCGTCGTCGGAGGTGTTCCCGCCCGAGGTTGACGTGCGCCCATAACCCTGCAACGCGCGGTGCCACCTCATTCTCAGTTCTGATAATTTGAATGAAATCTTTAGGAGGTCTCAACGTGACAGGGCACCGTCATGACCATTGATGCGTCTATAGCGTGGACACTCGTAGTCGGGCTGCTCGTACAGGGAGTCTGGCTCGCGGGCATCACCTACATGATGTGGAAGAGACATCGGGATGGCGGGGACGATTCCATCGAGCCCGGAACGGGCACGACTGCCTAGACTCTTGAGAAGAGACTGGGCCCACTTCCCTCATCCTTCAAGACTTCTCCCGATTCAAGAAGGGCGTGCAGCAGCCCTAGTGCCTGGCTCAAGGAGAGCAGGGCATCCTGCTCGTTCTCGACGCCGTACACCTCTTTCGCGATCTGATGTGCCGTCAGCTTCCCTCCCTCCAGCTTTCTCAGGATCTGCCCCTTCCTCCTTTCCTGAAGCTCCAGGAACTCCGTAATCGTTTTCTCCGCATCGTCAAAGGGGGAGAAGTGACCGGGGAACACCTTCCTGATGTGCATCCCGCGAATTCTCTTCAGTGAGCGGACGTATTCCGCAAGGCCCGAAGTGGGAACGTCGGTCCCGCCCAGGGTGAAGTTCCAAGAGACATCCCTGAGCAGCGTGTCCCCCGAGAAGAGCTCTCCCGCCTCCGAGAGAAAGCAGGTCGACCCGTCCGAATGTCCCGGTGTATGGATCGCCTCCAGCTCGAGAGAGCCCGCTTGGACACGGTCGCCGTCGGCGAGAACCACATCCACCTCGCAGGGCTTCGCCAAGACCGCCAGGTAGTCAAGGAAGCTCTCGATCTCATCCCACATCATCTCGGGAATGCCCGCGAGATTGAACTCGTCTCTGAAGAACCCCCTTCTGCGATTGAACGTCCTGGGGTAGTCCTCCACGAACTCCCTCTCGATTCCGTTGAGACATGTCTCCGCGCCGGAGGCCTCCTTCACGAATGCCGCCAGTCCGAAGTGGTCCGCGTGGGCATGAGTGAGCACGATCCTCTCGATATCCTCCAGTCTGTGGCCTGTCCTTCGGATCTCTTCCTGAAGGACCTCGCGGCCCCGTCCCGTGTACGTTCCCGTGTCAACGAGCGTGAGCGGTTCTCCCTCCACGAGGTAGGCGTTCGATTCCTTGATTGGCAGCGATGTCGGGATTCTCAGCTGGTGGACGTTCTCGGGCATGCTCCTGGGGCTATGAAGGGCCATCCTAATACCGTTTGCGCTAGCAACGTTATATATGGCGAACGAATTCGGTTTACACTGCTTAAGGGGTGGACGCATGGACGAAAGACCTTGGTTCAAGTTCTGGCCTGATGATGTGCCCAAGACGATAGACTATCCGGAACAGGGATTGCACAAGTTCCTGGAGAGGTCCGCGAAAGATCATCCGAACAACACTGCCATCCTTTTCTACGGGAAGAAGACGACCTACGCGGAGCTCCTTGGCCAAGCCAAGTCCTTCGCGGCGGGACTCCAGTCGCTCGGCGTGAAGAAGGGCGCCAGGGTCGCTCTGTTCATGCCCAACATCCCGCAGTTCATCGTCTCCTTCTTCGGCGGCCTGCTCGCTGGCGCGGTGCTCGTACAAACGAAT
>JBHIBK010000114.1:0-6015 GCA_046759065.1 Thermoplasmata archaeon
CCGGACATCCTTCAGGAAGCAGGAGCCTCCAAACCCGACCCCGGGAACCAGGAACCGGGGGTTGATGCGCGGGTCAAGAGTGACGGCCGCGATCACCTCTTCAAAATCCACGTCCAGCGCCGAGGAGATGTTGGCCAGTTCGTCCGCAAAAGCCACTTTCGTGGCAAGAAAGGCATTTGTGGCGTACTTGATCGCCTCCGCCGTGCGGAGATCCGTTTCCACCACGGGGCATGTGGCGTTTTCGTAGAGTTCCCGAAGACGTTTCGCGGTTTCAGGACCGTCGCTTCCCAGGATGAGACGGTCCGGCTGAAGCGCATCCTCCATGGCGTGGCCCTCCCGTAGGAACTCCGGGTTGACGGCAAGGCCGAAGGGCATCCCCGACGCCTCAAGGATAGGTCTCACGACGTTCTCGGTGGTCCCTGGGATGACTGTACTCTTGATGACGGCGGTGGTTCGCTTGTCGGGCCTCAGACCAAGCGCAACGTTCTCTGTCGCCTTCTTAAGGAGGCGATCATCCATCGATCCATCTGGTCGAGACGGTGTGCCGACGCAGAGGACGACCGTGTCGGCCTGCCGGACGGCCTTGCCGGTGTCGGGCGATACGGAGAAGCGGTCTACCTCGAGTACTTGTTCCAACGCCTCCGCCATGCCGGTCTCGAAGTAGGGGGGCTCGCCTCGCGCGATGCTGGCCAGACGGTCCTCATTGACGTCCACACCCGCGACTTCGTGACCTTCCTTCGCGAAGGCGATGGAGGTCGCCAGGCCCACAGGTCCCAGGCCCACAACCGCAAGGTGCGCCATGCCGTCATCCACCTCTCAGTTGTGAATAAGGCTTGCGGGATGACCCGTTTCGATATGTGAGAAACAACACAAGCTTCATTACCGAATCATACGATTCAGGGTGGGGGAGTGGCAATGTCAAAGGTAGGGAGAGAGAGTCTCTCCTGGAAACTCGCGGCTATTGGCGGTGTGTTCGCGCTCTTGATGGGCGTAGCTGTTGCGGCGATTCTGTACAGGTCCCCCACACTGGAGCAGGAACAGACCATTTACCCTCTCAGTCTTTCGGTCAGTCCCAACCCCTTTCCGAGCCTCGCGATGGACGCAGACGGTCTTGTGAACTTCACGTTTGAGCTGACCGTAGTCAACTCAGATGACAATCCCAACTTGACGCTCTCCGTGTTCGTCCAACCGTCGCCGGCCGTAAACATGAGCGTTAGCCACTGCATTGAGAACTCTCAGCCCAATCTGTCGGCCCTCAATAACGAGTGTGCCGAGAGCGACTTCCAGCCAGGCAACGGCGTCTACTTCGCCAATGTCACCTCGGGGGGCAGCGTGGTTCTTAAGATTCAGGCCCTGTATCTCGGCCCGATCAATGAGCCTACTTCGATCACATGGGTCTTCTTTGCAGAGGGCACAGAGATCCCGTAAGGTCCCCTGCGGTCTCGGACGATCTAGCCTCCATCCGGCGTGGTCAAGACAACCTTACCGGCAAGAGGCGCATCACGGCGGATGTGACCAGCCCGTTCCGGCGCCCATTCAACCTGTTATGGATGGGCAAGGAAGTTCCAGGCAGAGTTCCTTTCGTAGATTGAGACGAACTCATCCAAGCTCAATGAACTCGAGCCGTCCAGCCCGAAGAGTCGCAAACCGCACTCGTTGACCAACAGTTCGAATATCATCTGCGGGGTAGTCCCGTAGTGGTCCGCGCCACCAAGGCCGTGTTCGAAAAGGACGTGTGGCTTGCTTGCCTTCAGCGTTCGGACAGCCCCCTGGAAGACCTGAAGTTCCGCGCCCTCAACATCCACCTTCATCAGGCGGACCCGGAATCCTGACGGAAGCACGTCATCCAGCCTCTCCGTCGCGACTTGGATGATATCCACCTCCTCATGGGACCTGTCATAGGTTCTTCGTCTGAGTCCACTGTATCCTGGATTGCTGACGACGTGATGGAAGGATGCGTGTCCTTCCGAGTTGCTCAGAGCGCTTTGCCTGACGTTCACAGTTGGGAAGTTCCTCTTGAGGCGCTCCGCAAGATCGGGGACGGGCTCGAACGCGTAGTGGTGTCCCGCCGGAGCGAAGCGCACGAACCATCGTAGGAAGTCCCCGCGAAAGGCACCAACGTCGATGCAATTTGAGGTCTCTTCCAGAACGTAGGCGATGATTTGCTCCATGTATCGATTGTCCCGCATCTCACAGGCCTGACCCCTCGGACCCACGAGTTGGAAGACCTCTCTGGCCAAGGCCTCCAGACGTGAGCCTCTGAACAACCTGTCGACGATGCTGTTCATGGTCGCCCTGGCTTCAGGAAGCCAGCCTCCCACCTACGTACCCGAATGATTTGTATCTATTTTTCCCATTGTCGCGCTGTTGGTTCAGGAGGGTGCAGTCCGCACCCTCTGAGTGTTCTGCTTGCAGAAGGCCGTACGTTGAGAATAGAGGCCTTGCCGGCTGAGGACTTCTCCCCGGAGTTCTGGTCCCCTACCGACCCCTAGTCAATCGCCTCGGGCCTTCCTTGACAAGGGGGGCAGACTTCGATAACAGGCCCTCCAGGTCGTCGAGCTCCTGGTAAATCCTTGCTTGAGAAGCGCTGTTGAGTTCCTCGAGACGGAGAGCCAACTTGCTCATGCTCTGCCGTGTCCGCTTTGTGCCCTGCCGACTCCAGAGGTGGAAGCCGGTGACGGCCGCGAGCCCCACAGCCAGGAGCAGACTGACGGGGAGCCACACGTTGAACCCCACCCCCGAGCCCCCTATGGCACCGACTCCGAAGAACCCGAAAGCGAAGGTCTCGCCGAGCGTGGTGCCTTCCGCACTCGCCGCCGTCCGGTCGATGGCCAGGGTGTAGGTCAGATTGGGCTCCGGAGCCTCCTGAAGTACAATCGTCAGATTGGAGTCATCCTGCCAGGTCGCCAGATGGGCAACCTGCGGAGTGAACCTCAAAGCCTGATTGACGGAGGCACGATCCATGGGCTCGCTAAACTGGATGTCGAAGCTAGCCGCGACCGGGTTGAACACGAGGGACACGACGCGGGGAGGCGTTAACTCGGGCGTAATCCCTGGCGGCAGCACAGTGACTTGTACTTCGTCGCTGCCGACGTTACCGGTGGGGTCGGTGGCCTCCGCTCGAAGAGTGTGCGGGCCAGGAGAGGCAGTGTCCGTTGACCAGGCCCACAAGTATGGGGCCTCGCTCAAGGTCGTCGCACGACTGCCGTCCAAGAAGATTGCCACCTCATCCACGCCGGTGTCGTCAGAGGCCTCAACCGCCACGACGATGGTGCCCCAGACTACGCCACCCTCTTCAGGCGACATCACGGTGACGCTGGGGGGTGTATCGTCGACGTCCGTGGCATTCTGGAGGGTTGTGGCGTTGATGCTGTTGGAGACCGGCGACCAGTTGGGAACCTCGTCCCCCGTTCGCAGGGCAAACCAGAACTCAGTCTCGGGTGTCAATCCAGAGACGTTGATCCTTTCCGTTGAACCAGGGGCAGCCGGGACGGGTACGCTCACTAGCACCTGCGCCGCCGAGGCGAAGTTCGCATCGTCCAGTGGGCCCGTCGTGTTGAACCGGATGTCGTAGCTTGCGGCCTGCCCCACGGTCCCGTCGTCCCCCGGGGCTTCCCATTGAAGGATGACGTACTCACTATTCACGACGACCGCCGCCAGGTCCGTGACTCTGGCCGGAGCGGTTTCGTCGGGCGGGATCGCGACCTGAATCTGCGACGTCGTCGAATCATTGTTTCCCGCGGAGTCCCACACCGTCAGCGTGACGCTGTAGTCACCCTCCGTGTCGTAGGCGTACGCGACGATCTGGCCCTGCGCGACGTCCCCGTTCCCGAAGTCCCAGTCGTAGTCGACGACCCCGCTGTCGTCGGATGAGTAGGAGGCGTTGAATGTGATGTTCTCACCAACGATGGGATCGCTGGGAGAGAAGGCGAAGGATGCGGTTGGCGGGGTGGTGTCCGGCGGCGCCAGCCCTTGTACCTCGATGACAACGTCTTGCTGCGAGGCGAAACTGACGACGAAGCCGCCACCGCCCGCGCTGTCCGTGGTGAACGACAAGGCAGGAGACCCGCCCACACGGACATCATAGGTAGTATCGACGTAGAAGTTCTCTACGTTGAACGTGACATCTCCCGTCGCGAGGATGTCTATGTCCGTCTGGTCACGGCCAAGTCTCCACAGGAACGTACCGCTACCGTCGTCATTGAGATTGATCGACCCTGCTCGGTCGATGCTCCCAGAGATGGTTAGGGCGGCGTCGTCCGTTGCGCCGAAGCCGGGGTAGATATCCCAGTACTCGTTCCCCCCATCCGCCGTCATGGTAACCCGACGGTCTCCGTCGGTCTCGTTTGCGAAGCGCAATGCTTCGATGCTTGTCTGGGCGTGATAGAGCCAGTTTCCGTCCCCTGGGACCGTGTGATCCGGGGCCCCGGTCCCCTCTCCCCACTGTGTCGCCTGGCCGTTCCCGTTGAGGATGTAGGTGTTGCTATCCACCGTCGCGATGTCGTTCCAGATGATGTCGGTCCCAGATAATCGGGCAAAGCTGTTGTTGTACAATACGAGGTCAGAGCCCCCGTCGGGGGAGCCGCTTGCGCAGAGCTGACAGATCCAGAAGCCCGAACTGCTGATGTTCGTCGCGGTGTTGTGCGCCAGTACGGAGCTTCCAGTCCCCGAGAGGATCGCCATGCGCTCCAAATCGTCGCATGTGTTGTACTGCCAGAGATTGTTCGAGTCCGAATAGATGAATTGAAAGATGCAATAGGTGTACACGTCCCCAGCCTCGGGCTTCCCGTATCCCGTATTGTTCTCAAAGACGCTATCGCGCGCGCCACCACTCAACAGGAGCTCGGTGACCTCATCGAACTGTGTGGCATGGACCACGCGCATGGTGTTGTTGTGGACATACACACGGTCCGAGAATTCGATGTCCACGGCGTTGGAGTCTGTGTTGGGGGCGATCGATTCAAAGGTGAAGTTGTTCCATGCGATTTCCACCGCGGGGAAGGGGGCAATCGGGGTGTGCTCCACCTGACTGCTGATGACCTCGATGCCCATGCAATTGCTCAGGGCAGACGGGGCCATGCAGTGGTACCCGATCGAATTCGCGAAGAACACGACCTCCCCCCAGTTCATGCGGGACACCATGACCGCCCCATCATCCACCTGGATGCCCGTGAAGGTGTTGTGGCTCACCGTGGAGTACGGACCAATCCACATATGCTGTCCGTCGAGCGCTTGCCGAGCATCCGTGTTCTCGAAGGTATTGTTCTCCAGCGTGGTGGGCGAATTTCTCAGATCCCAGGTGCCCCGATTGAATGTCGCATCTCGAATCGTGATGGAGCCCGCGACGGACTGCACCCTCCAATGATTGGAGTTCGTCGACCGAATCCCGCCACCCTGCATGTCGAGGGCAGCCGAAATGACCAACTGGTGCTCTTCGTCGAAGCTGGGATCAAAGGCAATGATCAGATTCCTGAGCGTGAGGGGTGCGTCGACCGCCACGCCCCCTGCGATGGTCAGGACCCCGTCTTCCCATGTGGTGTCGCTTGTGACGACGCAGGTCCCCGTGAACGTCTGATTCCCGAAGTTGCTAGTGCTCTCGGGGCACCCCGTGTTGGCCTCGACGGGTCTGAGTGAGGGTATCCCGAAGGCCACGAGAACGAGTACGGCCGCGATCACACCAACCGTGACAGGGCTCGATCTGGCCAGCCTTCTCCTTGGTCTTCGTTCCGAACCGTCGGCTCGACCCTTCCTGACAGATGGAAGTCGGGTGGGGACCGGTTTTTTGACAGTTTCAGAAAACGTGACTGAACCATTAATATACCTAGCACTAGATAATGATTCTGCAGGAGCCATCCTGCCCGGCTCAGTGGACCTGAGCCGCAGTCGTTGCAGCATGATCGCGAAGTCCGTCTTCAACGGTCAGGCTCCTGCGTTCCCCCGCTGAATTCCTTGGCCCTTGCGGGCTCTTAATGGTTTTGTGACGTTCTTGATTTCCCGAAATGTCAAAAAATAACC
>JBHIBK010000115.1:0-5908 GCA_046759065.1 Thermoplasmata archaeon
GAACCCACATCGCAAGCGCCATCGCGGAACTGGATAAGGAGGAAATCATCAGACAGGAATACAGTAATCAGATAAAGGCCTGGCGGAACAAAGGATTCGATGTCTCCGAGCTCGAGGGAATCCTGGAGAGCGACCCGGAGAACTTCAAGTCCAGGAGTCTCGAAATAATCAAGGCCCAAGTGAGGGGGAAAGAAGGCGATGTTCTCCGATGTCCCCTCTGCGATTTTCTCCTGAAGAACAGCTGGGATGAATGTCCGAACTGCGGTGCGAAGTTCGACCGATAATCTATTAATGGAGATGAGCTTTTGATTGATGTGCTCAGACGCGAGACACTCCCCCGGGAAATATACATAGCTAGACCTCCGAGAGGGCTAAAGTTCAGCGCCATAGAGCTTCAGCAGATCACAATCTCGATACTTGTGCTCGCTCTGGCATTTACCATCCTTTTCTCGGATCCTCTCTCTCGCACCACAAGCTTGGATTATTTCGCTCGCATATTCGCAATATCTCTGGCGGCCGTCGTCACGGGCTTTCTCTTTCACGAGTTGGCTCACAAGGTTCTTGCGCAGAAGTACGGCTGTTGGGCGGAGTATCGAATGAGCCCGTTCGGCTTGCTTTTCGCACTAATGACAGCTATGTTTGGATTTGTGTTCGCGGCTCCCGGAGCGGTACATATCAGCGGTCATATCACGAAAGAACAGAGCGGAAAAATCAGCATAGCGGGACCCCTAACGAACGTCGCGGTTGGGGGGCCATTCCTCGCGTTGGCTTTCCTCTTTGCTTTCACCGCCTCTGACTGGGCCCAGATACCGTGGTTCATAGCCTTCATCAACCTGCTTCTTGCAGGATTCAACATGATTCCATTCCCTCCTTTCGATGGTTCGAAGGTGGTCTATTGGAGCAAGGCCTACTACGTCTTGGCACTCGTCCTCATAGGCTCACTGTTCGCAATGGTTTGGTTCTTCGGTGAGGTTCTCATCCTTCTTGGACTCTAGGGACTGTGAGTTCCCCCATTGGCATCACGAGGGCATGCACGTCTTCATCCAGAGATTCGAGGGAGTGGTCAACTGCGGACTGCAGGCCTGAGAAGGGTACCATGAATAAGTTCTCAATGTCCGCAGGCGGGAGGTCTGATACGGCCAGTATCTCAAACTGCGTGAGCATTTCCGCCATCTTCGCTGCCTTGTGCCATCCAAGCCTGTATCCGGATTTAATCTTCCCAAGGACAGAGGCGGGATCCTTCTCCGCTGCGATCAAATCGAAGAACTCCCTCTTCCCTATCCCTTCCCTGCACTCGGTGATGAAGACTATCGTACCGCCCTCCTTGGTGACGAGTTTCGCATTGTCCAGTGCCTTCTGAGACTGATACAGGTTGAGGTCCGAGGGGGGAGAGGCGACTGTGATGACGATGTCAGCAGGTCTTTCAACTTGGACGGAGTGGATGTCCCGCGAGTACCGAACAGCTTCCAGGAAGGACTCATCGATGTCCCCTGCACCGACGGAGGAAATCCTTCGATGTCCGTCAAGTACCAGATTCGTCGAGAACAGCTTCGCAGAATCCAGGAATCCCAATGCTTCGACCATGTCCTCATGCACTGGATTCCCTTCCAAGGACAGTGTCCTTGCTCGCGGTTCCAGGGCAAACTTGTGGTTTGCCTCTATCGTCTCGAACGATGCGATTCCGGGCAGTATCGATTTCCTGCCGCCTGTAAAGCCAGCAAAGTAGTGCGGTTCAACAGAGTTGATGAGGACGACCCTTTCGAAATCAAACAGCATCCTGTTGATCTTCACCGGGGTCCCTCGGGATGTGACTCCGAGTTCAATGGTCTCGCTCTCCCTGGAATCGTGATATTGAATGCAATCGCGATATCTCGAATAGAACGTCCCGAAGATCGATCTGATCTCCGACTCAGTGGGTGCTCTATGAGATCCCGTCGCGATGAGGAACTCTAGCTTCTTGTCGCGGAGAGCCTCGTCCATCCCTTCCAGAGCCTTGGATGTGGGTGTTTGCCTCGTTGCATCATTGACGACGACAAGAACCTTGTCCGGATGACCGAGAAACTCGGAGAGGGGCTCACAAGACACAGGATTTGATATCGCCTCCTTCAAGAGCCCAATCTCATCTTTCTGGGGGACTTCGTTCGGCTCGATGATGCTCGTGCTGACATAGTCGGGAAATCGAGCGGAAAGGGTCCCGTCACCGTAGGGGACCTCCACTTCCATCATCCCACCTTTTCCCATTTCTTCAATTCCAGAACTCGAGAAAGGGTCGAACCCCTCTGGATCTCTTCGCGTATTCTGTTCTCCCGCTCGAGAACGTCCAGTGCGCGATTCGCGATCTCCACCGATGCTCTTCTTGGGACGACCACGACCCCGCTTTCGTCTCCAACGACCCAATCACCCGGGGAAACCCTCTGCCCGCCACAGATCACCTCGCAATTGATTTCACCATGACCTTTCGGTTCGCCCGCCTGAGGAGAAATGTGACGAGAAAAGACAGGAAAGTCCATCTTGATGATCTCATCGATATCCCTTGCCGCACCGTCGATAACCGCACCAGCGACCTTCTTCACGCTGCAGCTCCAAGATGCGAGCTCGCCCCAAAGGGCGGTTCGTCCCCCGCCGGCGTCTATGACTATCACGTCTCCCTCCTTCGCAATATCGATCGCGCCCACAGGTTTTGCCCAGTCTCCGTCCGCAGTCTTGACGGTCACCGCTCGACCCACCATCTTCGTTCCGTGTCGTATCCGAGGGACTATTCCTTCCATCGGCCCCCTTTTCTGCATCGCATCGGCAATGTTCGGAGTGGAAACCTTCTCGAAGGCGCTTCTGATATCGCCCTCATCGTACTTCTTGAAGAGGTCCGTTCTCACCGCCCTCTGGGTCTTCAGTGCTTCCTTGATCGCCTTCGTAGCCTCTGAGACCCTGGCGGCCTTTATGATCGCGCCGCCAACGATAATAATGCTGGCACCGGCCTTCACGGCCTCCACAACAGTTTCAGAGTTCAGCCCTCCTGCCACCGCCACGGGAACCGTTGCCACGCCGGAGACGGACGAAAGTGTCTCCATGGGGTCCTTGGCAATCATCTGTTCATCTATACTGACATGAACGCAGAGATAATCGACCCCCAGTCCCTGGACCTCTCTTGCCCTGTTGACGGGATTCTCCACGCCTATGAGATCTGCCATGATCTCCGAACCGTAGCGTCCCCCCGCTTTCACCGACTCAAGGATCGTAGTATCGTCCGCCTGGGCCATCACTATGATGATGTCGGCACCCGCCTTGGACGCCATCTCAACCTCGAACGTGCCCGTGTCCATGGTCTTCATGTCTGCGACGATCTTGTGTTCTGGGAATTGCTTCTTGAGGGCTCTCACGGAGTCCATTCCCTCGCTCTTTATCAGAGGTGTTCCCGCCTCCAGCCAATCGACACCGCCCTCGGCCGACTCTCTCGCTATTTGAACCGCCCTGTCAAGTTGCATCAGGTCAAGCGCAACCTGGAGTATCGGTTCCTCAGCCATGATTTGGCAACACGCATCACCATATTAAAAACGTATCGTCCATTCCAGCTGATTTGTCAGCCCTGATACCAGCGAGAAAAGTAATATAAGAAGTAACCTTCATAGGGTCTGAGAATGGCGTCGAAGGTGGGCTTTTCCGGGTCTGGAAGAGAGAGATGTATTACGGGGATTGAGGGTCTGGATAATGCCCTTGACGGAGGAATTCCGAGAGGAAACACGATTCTTGTTACGGGCAGTTGCGGGACGGGAAAAACGACGCTCAGTATGGAGTTTCTGGTTCATGGGGCGCTCGATGATGAAACGTGTCTGTTCGTATCGGTCACCGAGGCGTCCGCAAAAATGTTGACCAACATAATCCCCTATGATTTCTTCGAGGAGAGCTTAATCAAGAAGGGAAAGCTGATCTTCGTGGATATGCCCGTTGTCTACGAGAGGTTGGGCCTGGACAAGCTGGAGTTCACTCTTGAAGAGGTGGACGTTCTCGTGAGGGCAATCGCGGACATCGTCACCGAGATGGATGTGAAGAGGTTGGTGATAGACTCCATAACATCGGTCTGCTACAGACTGAGGACCCAGGAGAAGATAAGGAGCTTCATCCTCAAGATTGGAGCGACGCTCTCCTCGCTCGGCTGCACGAGCATACTCATCTCGGAGATATCGCCTGCCGAACAGAGGTATTCCCTGTTTGGCGTTGAGGAGGCGATCGCTGACGGAATCATACTCATGGGGAACCTGGAAAGAAGAGGCGATCTCCTCAGGACGTTGCAGATAGTGAAGATGAGAGGGACCCAGCATTCGCGGACCAAGTACGTCCTTGACCTGACGTCAGCGGGAGTCCTTCTGGTGCCCCTGCTCAAGGGAGGAAGCGTATCTGGAGGATAGGCCGTGAGCGTAACCGCCAATGTTGCTGAGAAGCTCCTGACCCTGCCAGAATCTTCGGCGATTGCGCTTCAGATCAGGGCAGAACACTATTTCGATGCTATCAGAGGCATCCTGGACAATTTCGCCATCAAGAAGGAGCTGGACAGCATCTACATCACGTCCACGATACCGTCGCAGTCCATAGTCAATGCCCTCCAGGTCCTGGAGATTGACATGTCCCAAATCTACTTCGTGGACTGCATCTCGCAGATAATGATGAGCATGTCTTCCAAGCACGAGCACACCATATACGTCGAAAGCCCGACCATGCTGGAGAACCTGATGCTCAAGGTGGAATACCTCATCAAGAGGACTGAGAAGAAGGGCGATATCGTCATCCTCGACTCCATAAACTCGCTTGCCATTCACAACAACACGAAAATCCTCTCGGAGTTTCTTCACCTGCTCGTCAACAATCTCAGAGCGAAGAAGGCATACACGGTCATTTTCTCGATGGAAGAGTACCGGTCCGAGGACATCTCCAACATGCTCAATCTCGTGTGTGACGAGACGATTATTGCGGCGGAGGAGTAGGATGGATACGACTACCACGGGCATTCCGGCTCTGGACAAATCCCTCATGGACGGGATACCGAAAGGTTTCACTCTCCTAGTGGCGGGCCCGCCGGGCTCAGGGACGGAACTCCTTGCGAAGCAATTCGCTAGCGCTGGCATAAACGGCGAGAACGTCGTCTATTTCTCCACAACGGAAAGGGATCGGGACGTCATATCCACGATGGAGCACTTCGGCTGGAAGTCCTCCATGAAGATTGTCAACATCGCAGATCAGTACTACAAGAACGTCCTCGCGAAGGAGCTCGAAATCAGCCGCTACCGCCAGGAAGGAATAACGATGAAGGACATCATGGCACCCACGAAGGAGAAGGAGGAGAGGAAGGGCGTGAACTTCCTCACGGCCTTGACGTACGAAACATCCAGACTGAAGCCCCCCTTCCGAGTGGTCGTGGATTCGCTGGATTTCTTCATGGAGTACTACGAACATATGGATGTCCTATCATCCTTGAGAACGATAAAGGGTCACACGCAGCACCAGGAGGGAGTCGCACTTCTCACCATGCTCACCGGTGTGTATGCTACGCGCACCCAGAGCAGCGTTGAAGAGATAGTTGACTGCTCGATTGAGC
This sequence comes from Thermoplasmata archaeon, assembly GCA_046759065.1. Taxonomy (GTDB): domain Archaea; phylum Thermoplasmatota; class Thermoplasmata; order RBG-16-68-12; family JAGMCJ01; genus JAGMCJ01. The sequence goes on from JBHIBK010000115.1 coordinate 5,588, forward strand.
TCCAGAGGGAGAGGAAGGAGAACGCTTTCAAGAACTACCTCATCATCAGGAAGGTCAGGAATCATCCAGAAATGACTGGAATCTACGAGTACAAGATAACGAAGGAAGGTATAACGCCCAAATAGCTGATTGTGATTCCTAGTATCGATTCTGCAATCGAAATGTTTATATCCAACGAAGCATAGAGAGAGTAGTGTAGGGAGACCTACAGAGGTGACACGACATGAAAAGAGCTTGGATTATTCGAAGGAATGAGGAAGCTGTGTCTCCGGTTATTGCTACCATTCTAATGGTGGCGATTACCGTGGTATTGGCGGCTGT
>JBHIBK010000116.1:0-5901 GCA_046759065.1 Thermoplasmata archaeon
GAGTTCTGATACGGTGCAACTGCTATATTTCGAAACGTTGCTAGGCTCAAAACGGTGAAACGGGTCATCTATTCACTGTCTCTAATGGCGTCAATTTCGGGTCGCAAGGAGAGCAGGTTGACCCACTTACGTAATCGCCTAAGGGCGATTTACGCACGAAATTGGCGGGATTCTTGGGTTGGGTCGGGTCAACCTAAGGAAATAAACGGAGACGATATAGAGAAAAGGAGTGAGCCTGCGTTCATGGGTCAACCGCCAAGGAAAGGGGTTCTAACCCACTACTAGGCTCGATGATCAGACTCAGACGCCACAAACGGACGTCTGCTAGCACACGGGGACCACGACTCCCACAACACTCAAGTTCGCTCCGACACTAGCCGCGGGGCTTTTTCCATGCCATCGCCTAAATAGCTGCAGGTGTAGGACACGAGACGGAATTCAGCCTGTCCTGCGTGGATAGGTACCAGGTGACGGCCGTAAGCCCCCTTACGAAGAGGGATCTTACTTACGTCCGGTCGGTGCGCGAACTCGGGGTCGGGAACGGCCCCCCTTTCCTTATTTCTCGCCTTGAAGCCGTCATCGACCAAATCCAAACCAGGACCAGAACAGGAAGGCATACATCGCGAGGCTTGACAGGCCGAAGATCCCTGCTCTTGTTGCCACTTTGACTATGTCTTCGTCTTCCCGGGACCATCTAAGCGCGAAACCAAAGACAGTTCCGCCGAGGCCTGATAGGAGCGCGATCGGAGCCAAGCTGGACAGGAGAGGGGATGCACCCGCCATCTGGCCCATCACCACGTGAAACACGAAGTTGCCGAAGAGGGTCCACAGCGCCTCGCTGAACGCTTCGGCGCTCGCTGCGATGCTGAAGAAGAGGAGCCAGGTGATCCCGATGGCGAAGGCGAAGAAGGCAAAGGGCCCGAGCGAGAGGAGGTAGGCGATTCTAGCCTGTCCTGCGCCTCCAAGTCTCATTCGTCAACAGCCGCTTCTGAGGGATATTTTCGTCGCGTATTCATCATTGGCAGGGTCTTTAGCGATTTCGGCGGATCGCACGACTGCGAACTCTACGGTGAGCCTGTTCCATCTTCCTGACGGGGTTCCCTCCTCCCCGGCCTGTGAGACCTCATCTGGTGGTCCAGGGGGGGCGATAACACGCACGGGTCAGGACTGGGGTCCACGAAGGAACAGCCAGAGAATCTGGAGTGCAACTCCAGCGGCGAACACCCAAGGAGCCGGTCCGATGAGGATAGAACCGTCAGAGCCCGAGGCCTCCAGGGATGCGCAAACCAGCCACATCAGGACGCCCCCCAGCATCGCTATCGTCGGGGGGTTCCTGGCGACAAACTTGAACACTGCTTGAATTGTCGTGAGAGTACGCGATGAGGCACCGACCTACATGTAGGTCGCATGAAGCCAACAAGCGTGAACTCAACTGACGAGGGCGCGCCCTACTCTCTTCCATTGCCTCCGCGCGCCCGCCCCTCCCTCCGCATGCTACTTCCAGGCCCCGGACAGCGTTCATACTCGTTTCGATCGGATTGTCATGTCAATTGCCGCAATCCCCGCAGGGACGGAGAAAATCAACGTCAGGGCAACGAGTCCGGTGTCAACGCTCCCAGTGCCAGAGGGGGGACGGGGGCCACAGCCCTCCGGGATCACGCATCCATCGGGAACAGGCTGAATCTCGGAAACGAATGGTAGGGCCGCTATCACGTAGATGGCCGATGGGGTGGCCTCCATGGAAAGCGCATTCAGAAGTTCGTCCACGTACCTGGGAGTGACGCCAGGAATGGAGCTTACGTGCTCAACATACCCCGAATCAACTGTTGGAAGTCTATCCTCGGGGACGGGGTCGATTTCCGGTCTATCCCTGAAGATCACCCAGACCCTGAACGTGTCGTTGGGCTCCGCCACTGCCAGCTTTCCATAAAGCCCGAGTTCAATCTTCTCGGGGCCAGCATCCACTCTCTCGATAGCGCCCAAGAGGGCGATGGACATGGCAGCGATCAGGACCACCGCTTGGCCTGCATCCATTAGAGCCTTTCCAGACGTGTCGCGCTCAGACACTGTGTCTCAGTGGCACGGATAACTGTCCAGGATTACTTGAATAGTGGCTTTCAGTTGTCGAAGGCGTCAACGGCCTCCTGTTTCTCCGGGAAGACCGCGCCAACCAAGATCATAATGACAATCGCCGCGAAGCTGGCGATTGCCGCCCTATATCGTCTCTTTCCTTTCATGGGCTCTCGACCTGTCGATTGTCGCCGAGTAGAGGGGCCAAAGCGAGGCCAGGAGGCCCGTTGTGATCACAAATCCCGCATACATCGAGAACTTCTCCCAAGTCGTCGGTGGACGCATAACGAAGGCCCGGTAATCCACCTCAATTGGAATCGATTGGTCATTCCGCATGAAGAGCCGGGGGTTGTCCGCGCCCATGGTGGCTCCAGACGTTTCGAAATTCAGGCTCAGGCCGCTCCCAAATCCCTCCTCCAATATGGAGCCAGCACGTTCGAGCCGGAAGTAGGCGTCCTCCTGAATGTCGCTTCCAGCCTTATCGTTCAGGACCCCGGCCGTAATCACGATGAGGGAAGATCGCGGAATTCGCTGGTCATCCCCCACCAGGATCGATAGGCTGGAATCTGGAGGAACAGACAAGGTCGTATGGACATCGTAGATGGTCCTTCCGTATGGGTTGGCCGGGAGGGGAGTCAGCTGGGCCCAGCCATAGAGCACCATGGCCCCAACAGCGACGACCACAATCGGCAGCAGGTACACCCATCTCATCGAGAATCTCGTTGCCATGCTAGTCTGACGATATTTCGTTTGTGAATATATGTCACGGGCGCCTCCACGGACTCCCCACTCATTCTCAATTCCGTTGTCTGTCGAAGAGGGCCTCCGACGAGCCAAGTCGGGCATCGCCCCGCGTGTCTTATGCCGAAAGCACGATTCTGAGGTACAGGCATGAGGTGGACAGCTTCGGAGTGGGATGACTACTGGAGAGCCAGCGGGCTGCCTCAGGACGTTGTGGATGCCCAGAGGCGGTGGGTGCAGAGAATCAAGAGGTTCAGCCTGAAGAGGCATACCAAGCTTCGTTCCGTGGCCGACTTCGGCTGCGGTCCCGGCATCACCTTGCTCGAACTCGCCAAGCTGTACCCCGACACCTCCTTCCACGGATTTGAGACCTCGAGGCTCCTCGTTGAAAGAAACCAGAAGGTAGCCATGGAGATGGGACTCCAGAATGTGAGCTTTGAGACGGCCAAGCTCCCCGCCGTCCCCGACAGACTCACCTACGATCTCGTTCTGTGCATTGCCACCCTCCACTACATCGAGAATGGCCTCCTCGCCGTCCGAAACCTGTTCAGGACCGTCAGACCCGATGGTCATCTCATCTTCAACTACCCGAATATCTTCACAGTGCATTGGTACCGCGAGAGTATTGCGAAATCCGACGAAGCCCAGAGGAGACGTTTCGCGCTCGTGCTGGCGGGGAAGAACCTCCTGTCGAAGCGTAAGATTGCTGTAGCGTTGGGCCGGCCCTGTGGAAGCTTCTGGAAGGAGGTGGGGGAGACCATGGACAGGGCAAATCCTTGCGTGTTTGTGTCCAAGCCGAGGGGAGCCGAGGCCGAATAGCCAGTTCATGCACGTCCCTTATGGAGCAGCAGGACGAAACTCTTCTGCGGTCGCTGCGAAACAAGATAATAATCGATGGACGTTCCAGCTACGGCCCCATGTCTGGCAATCTCCTCAGCAAACTACCCCGAGGGATTCGCTTTCTAGGTGAGGAAAATGTAATCACCAACTTCGCCACCGTCAGCTGGTGCAACGCGAAGTGCGTCTTCTGTTCGTATCCGGCTGCCAAGGAGAGGAAAGAGGTTGCGCTACGGGAGGGGCAAGGGGCCATCGATGCCCTTCGAGACTTGGGGGTCAGTATTGTCTCCCTCACGGGTGGCGAACCCTTCCTGAACCCTCATCTCACCGATCTAGCCGAGTACGCCAATCAAAGGGGACTGATCGTGTTCACAGGAACCAACGGCACGATGCTCGACCAAGGGGCAGCATCCCGCCTCGCCCGAGCGGGGGTTCAGGCCGTTTGGATTTCCTACGAGGGCCCTGACGCAAAGACCTTTGACGCCAATCGCGGAGTACGGGGGCTCACGGAGAAGATCCGCCTGGGTCTTCGTCATCTTCGTCAGGCAGGAGTAAACTTCTACTGCATTTGTGTGATCAACAAGACGATTCAGGACTACGGCGCTTTCATGGAACATCTTGCCGAGCTTGGATATGACAAGGTCAAGTTCGACTACCCCATGACCCATCTTCAATCCTCGTACCTCGGATTCTCTGAGTGGCCGATGCTCCAGTTCACTGGGGAGGAAATGGAGCAGGTCATTGGCCAGATCCTCGATCTGAAGAAGGAAGGGCACGCCGGCGTGGAGGTTCTCAATCCGACGCAGGGACTCGTCGCGGCGGGCCGTTTCTGGTCTGGAGAGCCTGCTATGTATCCATGCTATGCGGGGGAGAAGGTCCTGTATCTGGACTGGAACTTGGACCTCTGGCGCTGCACTACGTTGCCTGAGAAGTTTGGGAAGGTCTGGGACGTCAAACCGCACCACCTCAAGAGAATCGACTGCAACCTCTGCTACTATCAGGGCGTCCGGGATTACGACAGCCTCTACTACCTCATCACATCGGCTGAGCGAGGGCGTGATGCCTTCGCGTCGGGCCACGCCTTCGAGGCAGCCAGGTCTCTCCTTGATCCGCACAACCTGGCGGGCCTCCAATCCGCCATCGAACTCGGTACCAGTGGTTTCGCCTAAGAGGCATCCAGACGCGCGAGCTTGTGCCGAACTATGCTCTGGATACCGCCAGGCCAGATTAGGCGGAAGAGGGCCAAGATGCTCCTGAGGTTAACCCTTGGATGAAAGAGAGAGAACCGGGGTTCCCAGGTTGGCCCGAACTTGCTCTTGAAGAAACGCTCTGTCGTCATCGGATAGAGAACGTCGAAGTACCGGAAGGCGGCCCTCATCGCCCTGTCTCGCAAATCCTGGGGATGCTCCAAGAATGACCTCGGTACCATGCCCATGTACACGCGACGGAACCCCTCTCGCGAGAGGTGTCGAAAGGCCTTCCAGAGCAAGAGGTCCATTGTCCCGCGAGGCGAGTCTAGGCGGCGGCGAGTCAGGTCTAGGTAGACCTCCCGAGAGGGATAGACGGGATAGAAGACCGCGAAGGCCTCCAGTCCCCTCTTTGTTCGCGCAACGAAGTGCTGGCAAGCCTCGTACCCGGGCATGAAAGGCTTGCCGACAATGAAAGAGAGAGACCCGGTCTTGCGCGATTTCAACCAGTCCTTGGATATCAGCTGGAATTCCTTGGCTAGGGTCCTGCGATCAAGGGATTCAGCCGCTAATTTGCCCACAGTGACGCCGGCCCGGGTGGCGTGGCTGACCCCGTGGCGGAGGTTCCGATAGCGAGGCCCCTCCAGGCTGAGTGACGCGAGGTCGACCACGGCCTCGCTGCCAAATGCCAGGCCCTCGAACTCCGCTTCCTCGTAGTGGTGCCTGCCGTCCTCCGTCACCGGCATAGAGACGACGTCTCTACCTTCGTCGGCGGAGAAGCGTACGAAGGTACTCAGCAGGTCAGAAGCCTCAGACGGGGGACTAATCGGCTCGCCCAGGATAACATTCGCCTGCGACGTGGACCCGTAGGCAAGGAAGCCTTCCGCCCCCGCGGGCCGGTAAATCGAGAGATCCGGATTCAGGCAGAGGAAGGATGTGGGACATCGGCCGTGCGCCCGAAGGAGGGGTAGGAGCCGCTCCTTTCTTCCCTCGTCCATGTCGTCGCGGGCATCCGGTCGAGCCAACTCCATCTACAGACGGGAAATCACGTCTTTCGGTAAAAAGG
>JBHIBK010000117.1:0-5835 GCA_046759065.1 Thermoplasmata archaeon
GTTTGGATGCCCGCGATCTTTGCGAGAACCGCGACGGCGGCCTGCGCAGTCTTGGTGACGAGGTCCATGTTCAGCTTGTCGATGGTGTCAGTCGTTGAGTGGTAGTTTGGAATGTTGAACTCCGTCTCGATCGCCATCAATGCCGGATATCCCTGCTGCCAGAAGGAGTAGTGGTCGCTTCCCGCGGCCCCTGAACTGATGTAATCCGTCAGATTAAGCCCTATTGAGTAGTCCGTGTTCGCCGTCAGGAACTCGTTCAGTATCCAGGCGGAAGGCGTGTTCGCAATGATGTCCAGACCGAGCTGACCGGCGGGATCGTAACCGACCATGTCGAACTGAAGCACCATGCCCACGTCCTGGCCGCTATCTCGCGCTTCCTTAGCGTAGTACTCGCTGCCCACGAGTCCGATCTCTTCCGCCGTCCATCCGGCGAATATGACCGTCGCGTTGAACCTGTAATCGGAAAGGACTCTGGCGGCTTCCATCGCGACCGCGGTCCCGCTCGCATCATCGTCCGCACCCGGAGCCGAAACCATCGGATTGGGTTCGCTGTACGAATCGTAGTGTCCAGATACTATGTAAACGGTCTTGTTGTTCGGGTTGAGGGCAGGGAGAACACCCAGGACGTTCCTGTAGGTCCTGCCGGAATAGACGAAATACTGCGACTGATTGACCACATTGGGATTCGAGCCGAGCTGTTCCAGGATGTACGTCGCCGATTCGTTCAAGTTGCTCGTGTATGCGAACCTCGTCGTGAAGTTCTGCAGGGTCCAGATATAGTCCGTGAGCTGTGACTTGGAAACATTCGCGACGATGGATGCTATGACGGGGTCATAGGCGCTCGGTTCGTCGTGCGAAGGACTGGAGAAAACCGTGCTCGTCCCGCCAAGCACCAAGCCAAAGACGGACAGGGACAGTGCAATCGAGATGCTAACTATCTTGTTGCCCACAGCCATGGTAGAAACCTCCTCTGAGTAGCCATATCAATGCCAACTTCGTATTTAGAATTTCCCCGATGGAAAGCATTATCTAGCACTGAGCCTAATATATTCCGAAGAGATGGCAGAAATCGAGAGCAAGGAAGAGATCATCAAGAAGCTGGCTGCCAAGTATGAGAGGGATCCGAAAGGGTGGTCTGTCCTCGTCAGGGAGAACAAGTCCGGCTACTCGGACCTACTGATATCCACGACAGATGAGCTCTGGCAGATCAAGGTGGACAGCCTCTACAAGCCGAACCCGAGCGCCATGGGGTTGAGGGTTGGCGGGAAGACAGAAGCCAGAAGAATCGCCTCGGACTCCGTGCCCAGATTCGGCTTCCGACCTTTGCCCGCGGACATACTGGACAGATTCCTAGAAGGAGAATTCGAGCGGGAAGAGTTCACGAGAACCATCGGCCGGGTGCTCAGAGAGGAGCCCAAGCGGCTGAGTGAGATCGATTCCCCTGGCTTGATTCAGGGCCCGGTCCGGTTCGGTTGGAAGGGACGTCTCTCGGAAACACAGAAAGAACTGGATGCCAAACTGAAGAGAAGTCTGGACAAGGATCTCTTCCGGGAAGGGTTCGGTCTCGGCTATGCGTGAATGGATATGAACATCAGACCATCAGACTTAAATACCCATAAGCAGATTTCCGGGCCAGTTCGGGTTGTCGCGGACGGCCTTGGAGTGGAGATCTAGAGTGCCAAGCAGAGGGAGAGACACGCCGGACGAAACAATTGTGAAGTTGAAGATTTGCCTGGTTGGAGATTCTGCCGTTGGCAAGACCAGCCTGGTCCGAAGATACGTCAAGGACCAATTCAACGATGAGTACCTGAAGACGGTGGGAGCCAAGGTCGCCAAGAAAACGGTCACAATCCCGTGGAACGGAACGATGATCAGAGTCGACATGATCCTCTGGGACATTGCCGGCATGGGTGGAATGGACTCTGTTTTCAGGCGGGACTATCTCTGGGGGACTCAGGGCGTCCTTGCTGTCTGCGATGCAACGGACGACAAGACCATCTCGCGCGTGGGTGGTTGGGTCAAGGCGGTCAGGGAACTGGCGGGAGACGTACCCATACAGGTAGTCATCAACAAGGCGGATGCAGACGACGCGAGCGTGTCGAACGACCCGAGGGTGCCCCGCGTTGACAGCAACATCTCATGGATCCGCACGAGTGCGAAGACCGGAGACAACGTGGAGAGGGCGTTCTACGAGCTGGCGAAGAGCATCGTTCTCGAGAAGATGATCCCAAAGCTGGCCTCACGCGAGAGTTCACTGCCCCGACCGCAGTAAGCTTAATAGGCTGTGCGTTCATACTTTTTTCCTCATACGGTTGCGGTCCAGATGCCCTCGAAAAGAATGCTTCTCTGTTTGCTCGTCACCGTTCTCCTGTTCCCCTCGGCGTACGATGAGGATTCTGACCCCGAGCCAATGTTCGCGGACGCCCAAAGCCAATCCATGTCGGCGCTTTCACAGAGGTTCGCCGAGATCGTCAACTACAGCGACGTGATGGTCATACGGAATCTCAACTCGGAGGTCTCCATGGAAATCGCGGACTACTTCGCCAGTGAGAGGGCCATCCCGTGGGAGAGGATATGCAACGTGACCATCACAGACGCGGAGGTGATAAACCGCGCCACGTTCGGCAACCTCAGGTCACAGGTGGAGAACTTCATGGTCTCGAACGGCCTGGTGGACAGGATAAACATCATGGTGACGACCAAGGGCGTTCCGCTGAAGGTCTCCGACTCTCCGTGGGAGTACTCGGCGTCCGTCGACTCCGAGCTGGCCCTCATCAATGACATCTACTCCGGCTCGATAGGCAACTATCGCTGGCTCCTGAACCCGTACTTCAACTCCTCCGAGCCGTTCTCTCACGCTCAGTATCACTTCTACATCGTGACAAGACTCACGGCCTTCACAAAGGAGGAGGCCATGGGCCTGATAGACAAGGCCACGTACGGGATAGGAAGGAGAGGGACCTTCCTTCTGGACACGGACCCGCGAAGGGTCGGCGCATACCAGATAGGCAACGACTGGATGATCGATGCGGACTTCATCCTCCGCCAGAAGGGATACGACGTCATACTGGACCAGACCAACGAGTTCCTGACGAACTACTCCAACATAGCGGGATACACGAGCTGGGGAAGCAACGATGGCAGCTGGTACGCGGCCGAGAACCAGAATCCAGGGTTCGAGACTGACGCCGACCTCGATGGCGTTCCCGACAGCTGGACCTTTGAGGATTCCTCAGGCACAGCCACATTCTCCAGGAGCAGCACGGACGTCCGTTCCGGAAGCTGGTCCGTTCAGGTTACGAGGCCCAGTGTCGATGCGGGATTCGCAGCGGTGACACAGAACGTCACGGTGGCGCCCGACAGGCGGTACCACATTCGCGGCTACGCGAATCTCTCTGGCGTTTCACCGGATCACGGAGCGTTCCTCCAGATAAGGGTCCTGAACGATGGCGGAAGTCCCGTGGCCGTCCTGAACGGCTCGGCTCGGACGGGGACGACCGCCAACTATGTTTCCCTCGGCCAAGTGATATTGGAGCCCAGGAATGAATCGAGAATACAGATATCCGCCGTTCTCTCTGAATCCAGCGGGACGGTCGCATTCGACGACGTGAGACTGGTGGACCTCAAGCCGCACAACTCGTGGGTTCCAGGAGCGCTCGCGGAGACATACGTTTCCACGGGAGGGAGGAGCTTCACCTACGGGACCTCGTACGGCCAGTCGCTCGTCGCGGACCTCCTGAGGGACGGCGTCACGGGGCTAAAGGGCTACGTCTACGAGCCGTACCTGGGAGCCGTGGCGCATCCGAACATACTCTTCAAGGCGTACACCGAGGGATACACGCTCGCGGAGAGCTTCTCCATGGCGTCGGAGATCGCTCTCAGCTGGATGGATGCCATAATCGGCGATCCGAAGCTGGCGCCATACAACGCGAGCTACCTGCCCGACCTGAGCGTCAACGAGAGCAGCGTTCAATATTCACCGCATCCGGTTGTCAGAGGGGACGACTTCAACATCTCGGCCGATGTCTTCAATCTCGGGGAGTATCCCGCGACGGATGTGACCGTCTCGTTCTTCCAAGGCGATCCGAGGAGCGGCGGTGTCCTGCTGGGGAACCGGAGCCTGGATGTCTTCCATCACTCAACGAACTCGACTTCGCCGATCCCGTTCTCCACCGCCAACATGACGGTGGGTGAGCACGAGTTCTGCGTGCAGGTTGACCCAGCGGATGAGTATCTCGAGACGGACGAGTCCAATAACATCGCTTGCTCCAACCTTACGCTTACCGGGACCATGCATATAGATGCTGGATGGAATCTCATATCCATTCCGTTCGTCGGACCGAACCGCAGCGTGGAGGCGGTCCTGGCTTCCATCGAGGGGAAGTACGACATCGTCAGGTTCTTCAACAGCTCCCAGGTCGCGGACCGATGGAAGACCTTCAAGCCAGGCAGAGACCCGTCCCTGAACGACCTGAGGGAGATCAACAACCGCATGGGTTTCTGGATTCACATGAAGACCGAGGCGGACCTCGTCGTGGGCGGCGTCATGGTCCCGACGACGTGGGTCAAGCTGAAGTACGGATGGAACCTCGTGGGCTATCCCTCATTCGCGAACCGAACGATTCAGGATGTCCTGGTGAGCGTTCCCTGGACGAGGATAGAGGGTTTCGACCCGCTCGCGACGCCGCATCTCTTGAAGGTTCTCTCCCCCACGGATGTGCTGTCGCCAGGGATGGCGTTATGGATAAAGGTCACTCAGGATTGTTGGTGGATAGTGGACAATTAGGTACTAGCCCCGTACGACCCACGTTGCGTTGGCGGTGACCTCGAGCCAGTATCCCTGGAAAGGCCGAAGGGTGTCGATTGCGGTATATAACCTCAGGTAGTGTGGGGGACCGCCGGAGGGGCCTTCGATCCGCTTGAGCGGGATGCTCGCCATGAGGTCGGGGACATCCATCTCGATGAAGGACGGAAAACTGACCAGGTTCCATCCTTCGGGGAGGTCGATTGTCGTCTCCTCGGGCACGGCTCCCGCCAAAACGAAGGAGCAGTCTTGCGTGACATTGACCCAGTACCCTCTCGCATGCGACATGGACCTCAGGTCGGAATATGCCTTGAAGCTGGAGAATGTGGCCCATCCGCTCGAGTTATATGTCCAGACTCGGTCGAAGCTGACCGTCTGAAGGATGCTCGCCAGGCTGTCGTTCGCGGCCACGAGGGGGAAAGAGACCAGGTGCTTCCCGCCCGCCAGGGACCTCGATGTCTTCGCCGCCTTTCTCGTGTTGTTCTCCTCGTATCCCATTCTGTCCACCGCCCGCACCGTGTAGAAGAAGTCCTCGTTGTTGCCTATCCCAGCTCCCCTGTGCGTCCAGTTCTTGCCCACCGTTCTCGCGACCGGAAAGAGGAAGGAGAAGTTGTCATAGGTGTTGGACACGTAGATGTTGTAGCGGTCGACGTCCGCTGAGGGAGAGGGGTCCCAGGAGAGGAGCACATCGTTCCCGCTCAACTCGGCCATCAGGCTCTCCGGCGGGGCGGGGGGAAGGTCGTATGGCTCCAGGTCGAAGAATATGGGATTGCTGAAGGCCACGTAGGTCTCCCCGCGAAAGAGCCCATCGTTGTACGTCCTGATCTCGGTCCTGTACCAGAAGTCCGAGTCCGCAAGCGTTGGCTGTGAGATGGAGAACCATCCTGCTCCGACGGACCAGGAGTTGACTACCGATCCATTCCTTATGAGCCTGACCTGCGAGGACTCGTTCGCGTAGCCCGAGATGTTCACGCTCAGCGACGCAGGGGAGGAAGATCGGATTGTCTCCCCAAGGACGCGACCGTCGATGG
>JBHIBK010000118.1:0-5722 GCA_046759065.1 Thermoplasmata archaeon
GGAAGCTGAAGTTCAAGCTTACACTAATGTCAGTTCCGTTGATGTACCATGAGAAGTCGCTGACGGCGCTGACGTAGAAGCCATCTCCTGCGCTCAGAGCGAAGTCCCTTCCCCGCCACCTCCCTCGTGCGTAGTAGTAGGATATTATCTCCTGCCTGTCGCGGTCCCACTTCGCGATGACGTTAACCTTCCCCTCCGTGAGCTCGTTCGTGATGTCGCTCGCCTTGGAGTAGACGCTCCTGTACGGGAGGGACATCCAGTAGATGCTGGCCTTCAACGGATTGGTGACGAACGCCTTGTCTATCTTCACTCCCATTGTTGAATTCCCGCTCTCCTGTCCGAGCGCCAGGCTGTACGCACGGACGACATAGTAGTGATCCAAGCCGTCAGACAGATGACCGGAGAAGAACGCCAGCGTCGTGGGAGCAATGACCTCTGTCACATCCGCCCAAGGCCAGGGCTCGAACTTGTCGGTCGTTGAATAGACGAAGTAGGACGTCGCACCAGTCACGGGGTTCCAGACGACCTGAACATCATCGGGGAAGAACCGCCAGACCTGCAGGTTCCTGGGAGCGCTGACATTCCTCCCCGTCGTGAACTGCCAGGGATTGGGAACGGGACCGGGCTTCAACGGAAGGCCGAAGGTGTCCAAGGCCTCAATGATGTACACCAGGTAGCTCGTGTCCATGGTGAAAGGATTCGAGTGAGAGAGCACCAGTCTCGTGTCGTTCTCCTCCCAGGACTCCGACCAACCTCCCGGGTCCGGATTGATGGTCCAGTTAAGCGACGTCGTGTTCATCGTCTTGTCAAATTGAACGACAAGGGCCGCATTCAGCGCCACATCGCCCGCCCCGTCTTCCGGCTCGGTGGATATGATCTGCGGGTTGGGACATTCCGTGGTGAAGTACCACGACAATGGAAGGTTCTCGCCGGGCACCTCGAAGTAGCTCTTGAAATCGTGAACAGTCACATGGTACAGCTGACAGTAGTCGAAGTCCGTGGCATGGCTGAGCGTGACGGAAGTCAGTATCCAGGTCTCGGACCAACCGCCCGGGTCGGGATCGATCGTCCAGTTCAGGCTGCTCTGGTTCAGCGCCTCGCTGAATCCTATCCGAACGGACCTGGTGACCTCGGCGTTCTCCTCATCGCTGTACGGGTCCGTCCAGGCTATAAGCGGAAATGTGCAGATAGTCGTGAAGTTGAACGGATTCGGTACCGGGCCTGGAACGAGGAAGTTGAAGTCCACGTCGGTACCGCTGGATATCCAGAAGGAATACGTCTCGCAGATGTGGAAGTCTTTGTCATGCGTGAAGACTGCTCTCGTGTCATTGTCGAACCATTGCACGGTGAACAATATCGTATCAGGCGGAGGATAGTTCGGATTCAGTGACCAGCTGACGGTATAGATCGCCATGGGCTCGCTGAACACAACCGTAATTGGGTGATCATACGGAACGTACTCCTGCAAATGATAGGGATCAGTCGTGACGATGTACGGGCTCTCGCACTGGGTCATGAACCTCCACGGGTTGGGAACGAGGCCCGGTTTCATGGGCCTGCCTTCCATGTCGAAGAACCTAATCATCTCCACCTCATACTCCAGACACTCCGTGAAGTTGACGCTGTGATTGAAGTAGGCGATCGAACCGTTCCAGTTCCACCCTATCGTCCAACCTCTTGGGTCCGGGGCTATGCTCCACTCGAGTCTCGTTTCGTTTATGGGCTCGCTGAACTCGACGACTATCGTTTCGTTCAATGGGACCTCGATCTGCGGGTGAACGGGCAGAGTGGAGACTATGTATGGCCTGAAGCAGACCGGAGCGAACCACCAGACCTTCGGTGGGGCGAGCCTCAGGCCCTGCCAGTCGTATCCGTCGACCTCGAAGTCGATGATCGCGCACTCTAGGAACGGATTCGCGTGCGAGAGGACGAGAAGCGTGCTGTTGTTGCTCCACGTTGCCGAGAGGCTCAGGTCCGGTGCTATGGACCAGGTGACCGTCGACTGATTCATGGGCTTGCTGAACTCTATCGTGATGCTCTTGTAGAACGGGACCCACTGGTCCCCGATATCAGGGTCCTTGTAGAGGATGTATGGATTGTCCGCAGGAACAGTAGTAAACCTCCACGGGTTCGGTGCTGGTCCAGGTCTCCACTGGTACCCCTCCTTGTCATATCCGTCCACGTGCACCGTGTAGACTGTTCCTCCGATGAAGTTCTCGATGTGCGTGAGCGTCACGAGGTCCTCCGCGGGGTTCCAATTCGCTGTCAGGTCAATGTCAGGATCTGCTTGCCATGTGAAGGCGGAGACGTTCATGGGCTCGTTCCATTTCACGAGAATGGAGGCATCCAGGGCAACGCTGGTAGCACCGTCCGCCGGCTCTGTCCAGAGTATCACCGGGTGGATGCAAATGGTCTTGAATGTGAAGGGGTTCGGAACTGGTCCGGGAACTATGACGTTCCCCGACCGATCGCGGGCATACGTCACCTCAAATGTGTGATTCGTGCATTCATCAAGAACCTGCAGAGGGGTGAGTACAAAGACGAAAAACTCCCACCGTGTGTCCCATATCCCGGGGTCAGGATTGATCTCCCACGTGACAGTTTCGGTATCCATGATCTCGCTGAAAGCAATGTATATCGTTGCGTTCACTGCCCAGTCCTCCGTCCCGTCCGCGGGAAACGTATCCATGATATAGGGGCCGTCGCAGATTGTCATGAAGGTCCAAGGGTTCGGAATCTCCCACGGTTCAAGGTCCTTCCCGCTCAAATCCTTGGCCTGAGTGACCTCCACCGTGTGGCTCATGCACTCCACGAAGTCATTGGCGTGATGGAGGACCACCTCGATGGGCATTGTCCACACAACCGTCCAACCGCCTGGGTCAGGGTCTATCGTCCACTGCAGGCTGGTATGATCCATCGCCTCGCTGAATCCGATATGGATACTCGAATTCACCGTGACATCAGGCCAGAGATGTCCCGGGCTTGTGTATGTTATGTAGGGAGCGTCGCAGAATGTCCCAAAGTTCCACGGGTTGGCGACATGATGAGGAACGAGTTGATTTCCCGAGAGGTCCTCAGCGTATCTCACTTCGACTTGATACCACGTGCACAGCTCAAGAAGATTCGCGTGCCAAAGGGTGACCTTACTATCATTCTCGCCCCATGACTCCGACCACCCTCCCGGGTCAGGTGTCATATTCCATATGAGAGTCGACGTGTTCATAGACTCGCTGAATTTGATTTCAATGGGCGTTGTCAGCGGAACATCTTCCTGTTGGTGATCCGGTGCATAGTATCGTATGTATGGGTAAAGATTCTGAACATTGAATGTCCATGGATTGGGAACGGGTCCAGGAACCAGATTATTGCCATCTATATCCTTTCCTGATATTTCGATAGTGTATGTGGTACTCTCCTGGAAAGGTTCGTTGTGATTCAATGTTAGGATGCTATCCCCCTCACTCCAAGCCCGCCAGAAAACGATATTTGGCTGGATGCTTACTTGGACAGTAGATGTGTCCATTCTTTCTGAGAAATATACCTTGACAGCAACAACAACGTTCACATCTACTTCTGCATGGTATGGCTCCGTTTTCAGAATCCTAGGAGGCGCAGGAACATAATTGAAAGCGATGGTAATATTCTGCAGTGCAGGTGTTTCGAGTCCGTGATAGGTTCGCAAAGTAACACCATATTTAAAGAAACGGCCGTGCAAACCCTTCCATATAGTCTCACCCTCTCCCAAGGTATAGTAGGTATCAAAGGAGCCGTCTGGCCCGCCAAAGTTGAAGGGTCCCGTTGAATAGTTACTGGCTGCTAGCTGAACGAGAATCTCAGTGTGCTTCGGCCTCTGTGCCATCGTCTGATTCCACCATATGGCGGACCAGTCCGTCTCCGCGAAGCCTGAATCATACATGGAAGACGCATATTTCCCCTCTGGTGGGTAGGTTGGGCCAAAGGTCCAAGTATCGTTGAACCGCGTACTGTTTTTCTCGCCGCTGAACATCAGGATCATGTCGCAGCGATAATCGTACTCCATCTCCATGAACAGTCTTCCCTCGGGTGCGACGGTCGTGAACAGGCTTTCCCACTTGGGTGCGCCGAAGGAGGTGTACAGCCACGTCTCGTTCTCGAACCCGTTGCTCGTGAATCCGCCGAAGAGGATCACGCCCTCCCAGAAGGGAAGGTATTCCATCGCGGCGCTCACCCTGGGCGTTGGTCCGGTGTCCATGGTCTTGACCCACACGTTTCCGAACGAATCGTACTCCCACGTGTCCCCTTGCAGGTCCATGCCGATTGCCCCGCCAAAGAGAACCAGCCTGCCGCCCTTCATGTCAAAGGCCAGGGCGTGACCTGACCGCGAGGGAGGTTCTTCGGTAGGGTGCAGTTCCGTCCACTTGTGCTGGAAAGCATCATACCTCCATGTCTGAAAATCCGATGTCCCTATCTCTTCGCCGACCATCATGATCCTTTGACCAGCGGTGTCGAACACCATCGGCGAACTGACCATTGCGCTCGGGTGAGGTGTCGTGTGGATCTCCATCCATGTGTGATTGACGGCGTAGTACTCCCACGTGTCGTCGAGGAATCCCGCATTGCCGTAACCGCCGAAGAGAACTGTCACCTCATCCAACATGTCATAGGCCATCCCGGGGGAGCTGCGCGCGGGGGGACTTCCGTTCGTTTCAATCTTGGTCCAATTGTTGCCTGCGAAGTCGTACTCCCACGTCTCGTTGGTGTTTCCCTCACCCGAGACGTATCCTCCGAAGAGGGTCATGACCTGATTCTTCTTGTCGTACGCGAGACCGTATCCGTCCCGAGGCGCGGGCATCCGCTCGGGCGTCATGTTGACCCAATCATCGTGGGTCCGCACGATCTGAACGGACGCGTCCGGTCCGACCCCCACGACCTCCGTCCCGGCAAACATGCCATTCGCAAAGTCTGCGTTGGTCGTCTCCATCCAGGTATCCGCCCTTGCGAGAGGCGGAATGATGAGAATCGCTGATGAAAGAAGAACGGCGACAAGTACGATTTGCGGCTTGAATCGAATCCTCCGAAGGCCCACAGTCTCCTCCTCCACCAGCCTGAGCGGTTCTGCGTCAATTTATTGGATTTGCTTCTACTTAATCCTTTGTACAGAAAAAAAGTCGACCCTCAACAGAAGCTGGGATTCATTCGACATTAGTCCGAGGGATGTGTCCCTGTACCCTCACAAAATAGTTATAGCTGGGACGCCAATCCACGCGGGTGCTTATGATGATCAAATCAAGGGTCGTCCTCCTCGTTGCCATGTCTGTGCTTTTGTCCCCGCTCCTTGGAACCGCTGGAGGCGGTCACCCCGATTCTCTCGGGATGACCAGAGGGGCGGACCCACCCGATGCGCTCGATGCCCCCTTCTCGCCTGATGTGAACGTGAGCGACGATCCCACCTTCGACAGCCAGGTCGAACCCCATATGGTCGTGGACGACCTAGGCTACATACATGTCGGCTGGATCGACTGGCGAAGCGGTCTTTGGCGGGTCAGGTACGCCAAGTCCACGAACGGCGGGCTGAGCTTCGAACCGAGCATAGAGATGCCAGACACCACTCATCTGCAAACGGCCGATCCTGTCCTGGCCTACGCCAATGGAGCTCTGTACTACGCATGGATATCCTACACTACGTCCTCCCGGAGCGACGTCGCCATGCGCGTATCTCACGACCGTGGGCTAACATGGGGAC
>JBHIBK010000119.1:0-5590 GCA_046759065.1 Thermoplasmata archaeon
TGGTGGACCCTCCGGCTGTATGGGAGGTGTGACATATGTCTGTGTATTCCAGAATGAAGAACTCCAACCCCCAACCCGAAAATTACTTAGTGGAGGAACCGTATCCGTATCCGAATCCACGAAGGGGAGGAGAGAGATGGCTGAGGAGAAGCGTGGTATTTCAAAGACTGTCTTGGCTGTGATTATCACTGCCGTTGTGGTCGGAGCGGTTGTGTTTGCGGGAGCGTGGCTACTTTTCCGCCCCGCCCCGGAGGAGGCCGACGTACTCGAAATCTATCATTGGTGGACTGCGGGGGGCGAAAAGGAAGCGATCAGTGGGCTTGTGGAGGTCTTCAACGAAAGATATCCTGACACAGTGATTATCGAGAGTCCGGTGGCTGGCGGGGCTGGAATAGAAATGCGCACGGTCATCAAGACTTTGATGCTTGCTGGAGAGGCCCCGGACTCGTTCCAAACCGCCGGGGGAAGCGGGGTGTCTCTCTGGGTTGAGGAAGGGCTCTTCGAATCCATAACCTTCCTTTGGGAGGAGGAAGGATGGACGGATGTCTTCCCAGAGGGCCTTCAGGACCTGGTGAAGTTTGACGGTGAGTTCTATGCCGTCCCGGCGAACATGGGCTATCACAACATGGTCTGGTACAATAAGGCGATCTTTGACGCCAATGGGATAACAGTTCCCGATGATGTCGACACGTGGGAGGAGCTTTGGAGCGTGGCCGAGACGCTAGATGGAGCGGGGATTACCCCCTTCGCTCTGGGAATCGGCCCTCATCCCTGGCCCCTCCAGGAGGTCTTTATCCCCGCCTTGGCACAGAATCCGGACCTGTTCAGGAAGTTCCTGAACGGAGAGATTACCGCCACCGAGCTGAAGCCGGCCCTGGAGATCGTCAACCGCTTCCTGGACTTCGTCGACCTGGCTGACGCATCTGCCATCACCTGGGACCAATCAGCAGGGAGAGTGTTCACAGGGGACGCTGCGATGGTCTTCCTCGGGGATATCGGGAATGGCTATTTCAAGGCCCAGGGTTGGACGTATGGCGTCGAATACGCTGCGTTCCGGGCCCCTGGAAACGACGGGGTCCTGAACGTCTATTCAGACGTCTTCCCGCTGCCGAAGGGGGCTAAGCATCGGACGAACGCCATAAACTGGCTCAAGGTGGTGGGCTCGGTGGAAGGCCAGGAAGCTTTCAACCCAGCAAAGGGTTCCGTGCCCGCGCGCACGGGTGTATCCACAGCGCCCTTCGACGCGTTCACCATCGAAGTGATGCAGAACATGGTTCCCACGAGCGTCCTGCTCCCAGACATTTGGGGCGGGTTGACCGAGGAATCATCCGGTACAGTCTGGATTCTCCTAGGGGTGCTCGCCGATGATCGAGACGTTGACAGCGCAGCAACTGCGATAGCGGACGCAGCAGAGTCCTTCAAGACTTGGTAGTTCGAGGCTCGGGGTCGAGGGGTATGAATCCTCTGATGAGGAAAGCCTCACCCCTGCTTTTCCTCTTGCCCTCGATCGTCCTCGTGGGCTACTTCATCTACGTTGCCTTAGTGTGGAACGTAATCGCATCACTCTCAGACTGGGTTGGCATTCGCCCAAGTTATAATGTCATAGGGTTCAGACACTACACAGAGCTGTTCCAAGATCCTGTGTTCTGGATCTCTCTGAAGAACGGTGTGTTGCTCCTCTTGATCTTTGTTCCCGGTGCCCTGTTCGCTGGCCTCTTTCTGGCCATCCTGCTCGACTTGAAGGTTAGAGCAGAGGGTGTATTCAGAACCATATACTTGTTGCCGTTTGCCCTATCGCTCGTCGTCACCGGAGCCGTATGGGCATGGATGTACTCTCCCCGGGTAGGTGTCATTAACAGCATCCTCACACAAGCCGGGCTGGGGTCCCTCGCAGGCAGATGGATTACAGATCCAAATATGGCCATGTACTACGTCATCCTCGCCCTCATATGGCAGTTCGCCGGGTATACCATGCTGATATTCCTGGCAGGTATCAGGTCCGTTCCAGAGTTTCAAATAGCTGCTGCTAGGGTCAGCGGCGCTTCGAGTTTTCAGATATATCGACACGTCGTCATTCCACAGCTGAAGTACCCCGCCTTCCTTGCATTCACTCTTCTCGCGGTGATAGCGATCAAGACGTTCGACCTTGTCTACGTAATGACGGGAGGGGGGCCGGCGGGATACGCCACGTACGTCTTGGCCCTAATGATGTACGTGGAAGCCTTCGGATACACAAAGTTCGCATACGGTGCTGCCATCGGCAATGTGCTGCTCATCCTCGCCATGGTCGTAGTGATTCCATACCTGTACCTCACCTTTCGGAGACCGAGGGAATGACGGCCATCAGACTTCCGACACCTGGCCGCGTAGCCCTATACGCCATACTCCTAACGTTCACCCTGCTCGCCCTCCTCCCATTCTGGACGGCTATCACGACTTCCCTCAAGACCTCAGCCGAGGTCGCGGCCGGCAGGCCTGCTGAATTCCCCTCCTTTCCGACCTTTGAACCCTACCTCGCCGCCTTCGACCTTCTCAAGAGGCCCCTGGTGAACAGCTTCACTTTTGCGACCGTTGCGATGATTCTGCAGTGTTTCATTGCTTCCCTCGGAGCCTATGCCTTGACGAAGGCGGGGCTGCCCGGATCCACCCTCATCTTCATGCTGCTGCTCCTCGCAGTGTTCGTTCCTTACCAAGCAGTCCTGGTGCCTCTCGTTCAAACCATGTCTATGCTGGGGATATACAATACCCTGTGGGCACTCATCCTGGCGCACACCGCATACGGCATCCCATTCATCCTCCCGATCTTCAGGGTCTTCTACGAGTACATCCCCGATAGTCTGATAAAATCGGCTCGGGTTGACGGAGCGGGACTTTGGGCTACCTATAGATACGTGGTGCTGCCCCTCTCGAAGCTCCCGTTCATTGTCGCCGCATCCTTGACGTTCACTTTCATCTGGAACGACTTCCTCTTCGGTCTGGTCTTGGCGAGGGGGATTGAGGCCATGCCGGCCACGGTGGCGCTGGCAAACCTGAGAGGGTCGTATGCAGGCCTGTGGAATCTGCAGATGGCCGGAGCTGTGATCGTCCTCTTGCCGGTGGTCGTTATCTATCTGGTCCTAGGCAAGTATATCATGCGCGGATACATGGCGGGAGCTGTCAAAGGGTAGACGGAAGCGAGTTGACGACGGATGGTCGAGGTAAAGATAAGGGGTCTCACGGTAAGATACGGGAAGACGACGGCTGTCAGGGGTCTAGACCTGGAGATAGGCCAAGCCGAATTCTTCGTCCTGCTGGGCCCCTCGGGGTGTGGCAAGACGACGGTCCTCCTGGCCATCGCGGGCCTGGTTAAAGCAGATGCCGGCGGGATCTGGCTAGGGGAAGGATTGATGACCTCACCGGAGCACAATCTCCACATAGAACCTCAGGAAAGGAACGTATCGATGGTTTTCCAAGATTATGCCCTCTATCCGCACATGACGGTGTCCAAGAACATCGCCTTTCCGTTGATAGTAAGAGGGACCGAAAGAGGCGGAATCGACAAACGAGTTCAGGAGATCGCCGAGTTCCTGGAGATATCTCAGCTTCTAGATAGGAAGCCTGGGCAGCTTAGTGGTGGTCAAAAGCAGAGGGTGGCGTTAGGGAGGGCAATCGTCAGGGAACCCGATGTCTTTCTGATGGACGAGCCCCTGGCGAACCTCGATGCGAAGTTAAGGGTTTACATGCGGGCCGAGCTGAGAAAACTGCAACGGAAGTTGGGCGTCACCACCATATACGTTACTCACGACCAGCTGGAAGCAATGACCATGGGTGACAGAATTGCCATCCTGAAGGACGGCATCCTCCAGCAGGTCGGTACGCCTGAGGAGGTCTACAATCTTCCGAAGAATATGTTCGTGGCAGGGTTTGTCGGAAGTCCCCCCATGAACTTTCTCGAAGGGGCTCTCGCGAGAAGGAACGGGAATGTCGTGATCGACTTCGGGTCTTTCATCTACGAGCCTTACAACGGGGAAGAGGCGATGAGGAAGGCCAAGACGCCAAGGGTGGTATTGGGCATAAGACCTGAGCACATCACGATTGCGAAGGGCAGGAGCAAGAATGCGTTCAGCGCTAAGATTGATGTCATTGAGTTGGTGGGGAAGGAACTGGAGGTCTACGTAACGACGGAGGCAAGACCGCTCGTGGCCATAGCCAGTCCTGCTCTCGATTCAGAAGTCGGTGACGAGGTCTGGCTCGTGCCGGACGACGACAGGGTTCAGATCTTTGATGCAGAGACGGAAGAGAGGATTTCGCCTTGAGCAGGACGAACGGGCGCGCTGACGGGGCAGACAACCGTGAACGATAGCAGTATCGTCATTGGCTTAGTTCAGATGGAGTGTGTGGTCAAGGACAAGGAAGGGAATCTGGCGAGGGCCCTGGGCTTTGTGGAGAAGCTCAGGAACCGGGCCGACGTGGACATCGTCTCCTTCCCGGAGCTATTCACGACGGGATACAACTTGGACCTGATCGGAGACGAGATTCATGATTTGGCTGAAACGATTCCCGGTGAGACCACTAGGAGGATGAGTCAAAAGGCGACGGAATTTGGGGTCGCCATTCTGGGGACGATCGTGGAGAGGGGCGATAGAGGAGGTCTATACGATACCACCTTCGTCATCGACGAGACTGGAGAGCTGATAGGCAAGTATCGGAAATCACATCTCTATCCTTCGGAATATTCCTATTTCGAACCCGGGAACGAGTTACCGGTATTTGAGCTGACCCGCGTCACTATCGGCACTGCCATTTGTTTCGAGCACGCCTTCCCGCAGATTTTCACCAGGCTAGCCCTTTTGGGGGCAAAGGTCGTCTTCATCCCCTCCGCTGTCCCGACGGGATATGAGTACTTGTTGAACTTGCGTACCAGGGCCCGAGCGCAAGACAATCAGCTATTGGTGGGGGCTGTAAACCGGGTGGGTCGGGAGGGCGATGTCGAATATTGTGGGTTGAGTAAGGTAGTGAACCCCCGGGGTGACGTAGTCGCCGAGGCCTCCTCGAATGACGAAGAAGTCTTGGTCGCCGAGCTCGACCTGGGGATGATCCAAAAGGAGCGGAATCAGGAGCCGGTCTTGAAGTGTTTGAGGCCGGAGCTTTACCGAGAGTAGGGCAGGACGAGGCTCAAGGCGGGATGCGGGCCTCGTCCCGAGAACGCAACCCTGAAATGGGAGTTTGCCCTTCGACACTCCAAGGGAGGATAGGATGAAGTTGAAAACGATAAACCCGGCCAATGAGGAAGTCATTGCCGAATATGACACCATGCCCCGGGAAGAGGTCTTTGCCATCGCCAAGGCATGCAATGCTGCTTTCCGGAAGTGGAGGGACTTGTATGTCTCGCAGAGAGCCCCGTACTTCCTTCGCCTGGCAAAAGTCCTCCGAGAGAACAAGGGCAGGTTCGCAAGGTTGATGACAACGGAGATGGGCAAGCCCATCAAGGAGGCCCGGGCGGAGGTGGAGAAGTGCGCCTGGACCGCTGAGGTCTTCGCTGACAAGGCCGAGGATTGGCTCAGGGAGGAGACCGTGGAAGCGGATGGAAAGAAGCACGTCGTCTCCTATG
>JBHIBK010000120.1:0-5565 GCA_046759065.1 Thermoplasmata archaeon
TACGAACCTCAAGGTCATCGTCCTTCCGGTCGCCTTCTCCATGGTCCTCGCCTTCGCGACCCCGGTTGCCACGCCATCCTCCACACTCGTATACGGGACCGGTATGGTGACCAAGAGGGAGCTGGCCATAACCGGTCTGTTGATCTCAGTTCCCGCCATAATCATAACGGTCCTCTTCAGCTTCGTGGTCTCATTCTTCGGGTTCGTGTAGAAAGTCCGGCTCCGACCGAAAGGTGCAAATCGCCGCTTGACATACCATTTGTGAGAGAGGATTCCGATGAGAAAGACATCGATAAGCATGGTTGAGAAGAACAAGATCGTGACACGCGGTTACAGGCAGGACGAGCTGATGGGCAATGTTTCCTTCACGGACGCCGTTTTCCTTCTGTTCAAGTGGGAGCTTCCCGGCGAGAACGAGCGGAGGATGCTGAATGCGATTCTCGTCTCCTGCATCGATCACGGCATGAACATACCCACGGGTCTGGCGGCCAGGTCGATAGCCTCTTCAGGGGTCCCGCTTCCGTCCGCCGTCGCTGGCGGGCTCCTGGCGGTGGGTGAGTTCCACGGGGGTGCGATAGAGGCGTGCATGAGGACCCTGTACGACCTGTCGAAGAGAGCCAAGGAGCAGGACAAGGGACCGAAGGATGTCGCATTGGAGCATGTGCGCGCATTGATGTCCAGGAAGGAGAAGATGCCGGGGCTCGGACATTACCTCCACACCGAGGACCCGAGGGTGACGAGGCTCTTCGAGCTCTCCAGAGAACTCGGGATATCGGGCAATCACACGGTCATCATCAGGTCGCTGCAGTACTATTTCCAGGAGGCGGGGAAGAAGCTCCCCATCAATCTGGACGGGGCGATCGCCGCAATCGCGTGTGACATGAACTTCGACCAAAGGCTGGGGAAGGCCTTCTTCCTCGTCGGACGAGCGGCGGGGCTCGTCGCACAGGTCTACGAGGAGATGACCAGGGAATCCCCGCTCGAGGGCTTCCTTTCGTCGGAGGCCGAGTATGATGGACCGCCCGAGAAAGATTTGGACTCTGGATAGAAATAGTAATATCCCCGTATGTCATGGTATCTGATGGTATGACCGAAGTTTCAGAGAGTGAGATGATGAGGGTCTTGGTGGTGGGAGCAGGAGAGCTGGGCGGGAGGGTAGTCAAGCAGCTTCGCAAGAACTCCGGAATAGTGGTACTTGTGGCGGATTATCGCGACAGGCCATCGGCCGTTGAGCGGGGCATCATCGACAAGGTCGACATCCTGGAGCACATAACCCCGATGAACATCGTGGAAGTCGTCAAGGGTTGCGAGCCTGACATCATTTTTCTGGCTAGGAAGGCGAAGGACTGGGGTCATGGCGACACGGTGATGGCCGCGCAGTTCATCGCTGGTCTTGAGAAGCAGCTCTCCGAGTTCCACGTCCCGGTGATACCCGTCTCATCCATCGTCAGATTCTGAAGCAATTCTTATATGAGCGGGTTGACATTCTGGGGACGGACATGTACTCGAAGAAGGTGATGGACCACTTCCAGAATCCCAGGAACGCGGGGGCGCTGGAGGACGCTGACGCCGTGGGCGAGGTCGGGAACCCCGTCTGCGGGGACGTCATGAACATCTACATCAAGGTCAAAAACGGGGTCATCACGGACATAGGATGGAAGACCATGGGTTGCGCGGCCGCGATAGCGACCTCCTCAATAATCACCGAGCTCGCGAGGGGGAAGACCCTGAAGGAGGGGCTGAAGATATCGCGCAAGGATGTCGCCGACGCCCTGGGCGGACTCCCGCCCATCAAGATGCACTGTAGCAACCTTGCGGCCGACGGCCTGCATGATGCGATTACGAAGTACCTGGAAGCACATCCCGAGGTCGAGGCTTAGATCACCCTGGCACTGAGATCACTTCTTGGGCTTGATTTTCTCTTCCCGTCTGACTCTCTGGATTCTGCCCGGAGCCCACCAGTTCCATTTCTCGAGAAGGACCATTATCGCCGGGACGAGATAGATCCGCACGATCATGGCGTCGATAACGATGACGAAGAAGAGCGCGAAACCGAACTCCTGAAGCATACCAAGGCTGGAAAGCATCATCGAGCCGAAGGCACCCGCCATGACGGCGCCCGCCGCGGTGATGATCCCGCCCGTCTTCTCGACCGCCTCGACGATCGCCTCCTTGTCCGTCTTGCCCTTGGCGACCTCCTCCCTGATCCTCGTCGTCAGGAATATATCGTAGTCCATACCGAGGCCCATGGCGATTACGAAGAGTATGAGGGGCATCATCCAGAGGACCGGGATCCCGATGATGACCTGAAATAGAACCATGGTGACGGCCAGCGTCCATGTTATGCTCAGCAGTATGGTGAGAATCAGCCTGATGGGCAGAAAAACGGAACCCAGCACGAAGAGAAGGAGAACGAAGATTCCGACTATTACGACGACGGCCATGACTTGGAAGTCTCTGTTGAAAATGATGCTCGTGTCTCGGATGCCCGCTGTCGAGCCTCCCACGAGGGCTTCTGCCCTCTCCATGTTGGGGTCGCTCCTTTTCGAGTCTAAGATGGTATCATGAATCTCGGAGATGCTCTGCATCGACACCCTGGAGAAGGGCTCCTCCCCCAGTTCTATCGTCAGGAGCGCGGTCCTGTTGTCTTCTCCGACGCTTTGGAGCATCGTCGCCATGATGACAGAGGCCTGCGACTGATTCATCTGGCTAAGGTTTCCGTAGTCCACGGTCTGTCCCTGTGGCCTGGTTGGCCCCGTCACAGTCTCAATGTTATCCAAGGCCTCAAGACTCTGCGAAAGATTCTCAATGCCATCAAGGACCGGACGGTCGAAGGTTCCGTTGTCGTAGAAAATGGACTCGAAGTAGATGACCACGTAGGTTGGAAGAATCTTTCCCTCCCCGAAGCCTTCTCCGAGAAGGTCCAACCCCCTCGTCGCCTCGGTCTCCGGCATGGCCGCGATGAAGTCGAAGCTCGTTTCCAGGGCGAATACGCCATACGCAGCGGGAACAGAGACCAGAATGGCGGCAATAACAATCGCCTTTGAGTGTTTCACGGCAAGGGTTGAGGCCTTTCTGAAGTACCCGGGACCTTTCTCCTTCTCGGGGTTCTTGTACCATTTCCTTGCGCCAGGCCAGAATATTCTATCTCCCAGAAGCATCAGGAGGGAGGGAATCAATGTGATCGCGACAATCAGAGCAAGTCCGATCCCCATCATTATGCTGAGACCCATCGCCCTGACGAAAGAGAAGCTCCCGAGAGAAAGAGCTCCAAAGCTGATCATCACCGCGACTCCGCTCGTAGTGACGCTCTCTCCCGCCCAGGTGACGGACTCCCTCACACTGTCCTCTTTGGATCTACCCCTCACTCTCTCTTCCCTGTATCTTGCCATCAGGAATATCGCATAATCCGTTCCTGCGCCAAGCATCGCTGTGAGGGTCAACGTCAGTACGCTGAAATGGATCTTGGCGACATAGCTCCCTATCAGAAAGATCATGCCCTGGCTGATAACCACGGCAATGCCTATGCCACCGACAGGAATCATGGGAGCGACAATCGATAGGAAGAAGATTCCGATGAGAATGAAGACGAGAGCTATCGTGACCACATCGATTCTCTCGATGTCCTCCCAGGCCTTGTCAGAGAGGTCCGCCTCAAGAGCGGAATCGCCCGTAACGAGTATCGTTTCCTGGTCGAGAGAAAGAGACGTCCTCAATTCATCGATCGAAGCCTTTATCGTTCTGACGTTCTCCAGGACCGGTTGGGTCCCATTGGATTCCCTGAAGTTGGACGCCCTGGTGAATCCCATTGTGATGATCATTATTCCCGTTTCCTCATTCATGAGGTTCGACTTCACCGTCTCAGGAACCGCAACGGGATAAGTGTCGAGGGTCGCTGAGGTTATGACCTGCTGCACGAAGGCGTAGACGGTTTGGGCAGCCGGGAACGGCCCAAGGTCGAGAACGTCCTGCAGGAAGGTGATGTTCTGGACACCGAGATAGAGGCCTACCAGAGCGACGGAGTAGTTGTGAATCTCCTCATCCATGTCCCAAGTGAAGATGTTCAAGCTCGTCCACACGCCCGTCATGAACAGGTCCATCTCATCCTCGGGAGGAAGGAGGCCGAGCGATTGAAGGGCTACGAGGTTGACCACTTCATCTGCCCTTTGAAACTCGTTGTAGAGAACGGGGTCGAGGTAGGCCGAACCATTACCCAGATTGAAGGTCTCGTTCCAGGTCTGCCAGAAGACGGTGGAGTAGTTGCTGAGGAGGGGAAGATAGGAGGAGTTTGGCACGAGCATCGAATAACTGTTCCAACTAATCGCGAAGACCGACTCGTTCACGGGATCGTTCCCCCAAGAGGACGCATAGAAGGCGGGACCTCCGAAGATCAAGGAAGCACTCAGGTTTACCTGGCCCTCCGTCTCGCTCACGAGCGGGTGGATCAAGGGAACCGTTCCGATAAGATAGTCCCGTGCTATCGAGTAGATCGATGTGAAGTTGTCAAGATAATCGATGTCGCCATAACGGACCTCGTCTTCGAGCTGGAGGCTGAAGTCCCTGAGCCGGGAGGAGAACAAATTCCCCGTTTGCACGACGACCAGGGCGGTGCTATTTGTTATGCTCGTGGGAAACTGATCGGAGATGAGCTCGGCCGCCTTGGCGGATTCGATATCCTCCGGTGCCATACTTGTTTCCTCATAGACGACCACATCGGCGACAAGTTGCGTGGCCGGAAGGGATATGACGAGCAGAACCAGCCAGAAGATGACGATGAGCTTGTGGCGCTTGATTACGAAGTTCGCTAGTCCTTGGAACAATGGATCACCATTCTCAAATAGTCCAAAAGCTACAGCATTCCGAGCTTCTTCTTTGCCTCTGATGACATCCTTTCCGGGGTCCAGAGAGGCTCCCAAACGATCTCGACCTCAGCCTTCTCGACGCCCTCGACCTGCTCGATCTTGTTCTTTGCGTCCTCTGAGATCATGCTGTGCATGGGGCAGCCGGGAGCGGTTAGGGTCATCTTCACAAGAACCTTCCCGCCGCTCACCTCAATGCCGTACACGAGTCCCAGATCCACTATGTTCACAGGGATTTCCGGGTCGTAGCACTCCTTGAGGGCGTCTAGGACCTCCTTCTCTGTGACCATGCTTTCACCAAAGGACTTGATGGGTGATAAACAGGACACGTTAATTATCTTTTGGCTATGCCTGAACGGTCAAGTCGGATGAGGCGCAGGCGCCTGCGGTCTCTTGGATATGAAAGTCGTCGTGAGGAACATCACAAGAACCAGTGAGATGATCGAAAGAGCAATGAGGTTGGAGGCTACCGCCGCATAGGAGAGGATCAGGACTATGCCGAAGACGAAGTGGAGCATTATCGTACCCGCGTTGGCGGGAGCGAGCGGGAGCGTGTCATCGTAGTGTCGCGTCGCCACGATGACGGACCTGGTTGCGACCGGGAGCGTGACATAGGCCACCAAGGCCTCGAGCGGTAGCAGGCCGAGCACCATTCCGACGAGGACGGAGACATATGCCAGGGCAACCAGATGGTAGTAGACGACCG
>JBHIBK010000121.1:0-5556 GCA_046759065.1 Thermoplasmata archaeon
TCCCAATATGTAGCAGTTTCCTGATGGATAACACCCCGGCGGGAGCGGTGCCAAGTATGCTCCAATTGAGGACGTCGCGTGAACCATGCCCGGAGAATTCGTGGCAAACACCAAGGCGTGCAGATGACCACTTCCGTATTGGTCGCCCCAGATGAGGGGGTGGCCCTGTATCCGACCCTCGAAGTGGACGCTGAAGCTGACGTTCCCATCCACAGTAAGGGAATAGAGGTACCCCTCTGAATCGCCTACGAAGTAGGTTCTCGATTCCACGCGATAGACCGGTGTGGTTGGTTCCCCTTCTGCCTGAAACCTCCCCCTGATGTGTCCTCTTGGGAGGTCGCCAATTGGATCCCTTTGTAACGTGTATACTGTTCCCGATGATGAGCCAACGAAGATGTAGCGTTCTCCCTCCACTGGCGTTGTGAGACGCCCGTCATCCAGGTATTTCTGGAACAGAACTGTGCCGTTGTCCGGAAGAAGGACGTACAATGTGCCGTCATCCGAGCCCGCGTAGACCAGCTCGGTGTAGTATATATCACCCCCCGATTCAATCTGAAAGGGTGAGGTAAGATAGGGAGATGAACTCCAGCTGGAGCCCATTGGGAATTCCCCACCTGGCAGTTCCGTCCATATGTCCGTGCCATTCTCAGTCCAGAGTGCCCGAAGATTCCCGTCATTCACGAACATGCGATTCCCATCGTCATCGACGCACACAGAGCTTCCCAACTGCATTCTGGTGGGAAAGAGATTTGCCATCAGTATTGGCCTGTCCCCAAGAGAACGGCTCCAAAGCTGGGTTCCGTTGGGTGAGAAGGCATACAGCGTGCCGGTGCTCGTCCCCGCGAATATCCGTTCCTCAGGGGAGAAGCCTGTCCAACCATCGGAGAAGGTTACAGTCGATGAAACCGGGCCATCAAGACTGAGGACAGTGACGTTATCTCCAGAGGGCAACGGGGATAGACCTTCATTGATACCGCCGAGACGCTCTTCCCTCAGAATGTACAAACTTCCTCGGCTCGTTCCGACGACCACGTATTGATTCTCTTGAGTCACATCCGTGATACTTCCGAAATTCACCGCGATGGGCTCCGTACTTATCTCCGAATCCACTGTGAAACAACATGTTCGGGAAGACGGTGTTCGGGACATATTGAGCCAGGCCCTCGAACCCGTAGAAGAACTCACGGCAATCAGGTTCCTCCCTGAGGCAAAGTAAACCCTATCGGCCCGGGGGTCCAACGGGGCGGGCTTGAGACGCACTGCAACTGAGAAGTTCGTTGATCCAGAGCCTCCGTACAATGACGCACTCGTGTCGATCTTCCAGTATTCATCCAATTCAATCAAATCCTCCTCAGGGGCCCGCCAGTTTATGGGATGTCTTATCAGGAAAGGGCCAACGAGGGAGATCAGGCAGAAAACCACGATTATTACCAGCCCCGTCCAGAAGAGAACTGACTTCCTGAGGATTTTCCACGCACCGGTCAACATTCTCCTGTAATGAGAAACAAGGTCCCTGGGATAACCGTTCATCTCCTCCGTTCGGGAAAATGTCGTGGACGCTATTATTGGTTTCGGTGGGAACTGCAAGCAGACGTCTTGCGATAGCCTCCCCGTGTCTGGAAGTAGTTTGCATATGGACATATGAATGGATTTGGTTCCTGTTTCTTGTGCTCTTGATTCCCCTCTGGTGTTCGAAACAACGCAAACGTAGGCGAAATGGCAGTGTTCCTCTACAGATACCATGAGCAAAAGCCTCATTTGGAACCCAGCCAATTCATGCCCCTGGACCTGAGCGGTGTTCGGCCTCCCTGAGGCTCTCCGCTAGACACCGAAGGTCCAAGAGAAGAATGAGAAGACTATATGGGCAACAGGACTCAACCACGGTTACAGCGCGTATTTTTCGCGATTCAGGAGGTAAACGGATGTTATCTAGGTACAAAAGGAGGCCGGCATTCCAGTCGCTTGCGGTGTTTGTGATTCTAGTAGCTGGCTCAACCGCGGTCCTGGCGGGCGGGCAGTTTGCTCCCTCGCCATCGGAAGCTCCCGCCAGCAACAATGCTGACTCGAAGACGGACTCGATGTTCGAGTACGAGTCTCACGTCATGACGAGGACCGAGATCGAGAGCTTCAAGGCGGTCATGGGCGTCAGGGACCCGCAGAGGAACTACAACATCCTCTTCGACGGTCTTGACCGCGGGCTCTGCCTACTGGGTCGAGGTCTCCTCGTCCGGAACGTGGACAGTTACGAATCAGGTGGACGGTCCGCAGGTTCCGAAGGGCAGGACGGGTGGTGGACCCAAGTCATTCCCACCCGAAACGGAGACGACAATGCTGGACGACGTCTGGAACTCTGTCCAGACCATCGGTATGGACTCGCAAAGGCCCTCTCAAATCCCAGGTTTCCTACAGTTGATCCTCGTGCTTATCGGCCTGTCCGTTCCCTCCAGAACGGTTCGCCTTCGACGACTCAGGAAATGAACTCCCGCTTTGGAGGAACTACTCCTCAGGCTTGGATTCGAAAAGGGCCTGAACGGAGCCATCCGGATCCTCGAATACGGCAAACCAGCCGATGTTCGGGATCTCAGTCTTCGGCACGTGTATCGTACCGCCCGCTTCCTCGATCTTTCTGATGGTCTCGTCCGCGGAAGCAACGAGGATGTGGTTCAGAACACCACTAGGATGCCCCTCCTCAGGAACGAACAGTCCTCCGTGAGGCGGACTCGGCGCGTAGAAAAGAGTGTAGTTCATCTCGGGAACATC
This sequence comes from Thermoplasmata archaeon, assembly GCA_046759065.1. Taxonomy (GTDB): domain Archaea; phylum Thermoplasmatota; class Thermoplasmata; order RBG-16-68-12; family JAGMCJ01; genus JAGMCJ01. The sequence goes on from JBHIBK010000121.1 coordinate 2,761, forward strand.
CTCAAACTTCCATCCGAACACCTTGCCATAGAACTCCTTGCACTTTTCCTTGTCCTTCACAGGGATTTCAATGTGGGTATAGCTTCCTGGCTTTGGTTCTTCTGTCATACTCAACCCCCTGTACAGGAACGACCAATACGACCGCCGCCTTAAAGCTTATGGGGGGAGACAGGTGAAACAATCGGCTTCCGGCCTGGAGAGAGGTGAACTGGCACATCCCGTCATGTTTGCGGAAAGGGTTCACAAAGGGCAATCTGCCGGTCAAGCTCGGTCGGACCCTAGTGGGACCTCTTTCCGTTGGAGCGGTGGGACTCGGACGCGAACCAGTCGGCGCCACCGTCCCCGTACTCGCCCTTCACGTACCTCGCCAGATCGGACGAGGCCGTTCCAGAGTACCAATCCGCGTATCTGTTTCCTACGGGAATTGCGAACACTTTCAATCACCTCTGCCTCTAGCAGGGATGGTCACAAGGTTAGATTCGAGCGGAAAGAAGTGAACGAAGAGTGACCACTTTCGGCGCTTCGAGACTGGCCTTCCCCAGTGCCCTGCTAAAGAAGGTTTATTAACCAATCCAGCAGATGACATAGCGGATGAAGAAGATCAGAATCAAGAGATGGAGAGATGGCGACCTCGCTGAGCTCGAGGACTTGGTCGCCGAGGAGACCTTCCTCCATCTGGAGATCAACGAGAAGATTGGCTTTGACACGATCGTTTCGCCCGAGAACATCAGGGAGTTCGTCTATGGCAACCTCTTCTCCGAGGGGTTCATCGATGCCCCTTCTGACATCAAGAACTACTTGGAGAGGGAGAAGGACGGCGACCTGCACATCGATGTCACTCTGGACCTGGACTCGGAGCTGGCGTACAGGAGGAACTACAACATCCTCTGGACGGACTGCACGACCCCATCGGACATCCAGAAGAGGATCGGGGACAGAATCGCCAAGATAGATTCCCCGCTCAAGGTGAGGGCGGAGGACATCCCGCTCGTCCAAGATCGCATTTCTGACCGTGTGGACGTCTACAGGCAGACCGGGGCGTACCATTACGCCTTCCTCTTCGATGAAGGGATAGACCTCGTGTCCTCCGCTTTCGACGTCAGCCGCCACAATGCCGTCGACAAGGTCATCGGGGGAATATTCCTCGACAGCGGGACCTTCGCGGACAAGGCTCTGTTCGTGACGGGTCGGATCACGTCCAACATGATATGGAAGTGCCTTCGGGCGGGGATTCCGCTGGCCATGTCCAGGAGCGCTCCACTGCTCGAGGCGATAAAGCTGGCGAGAACGTATGATATGGGAGTCATAGGTTTCGCGCGGGGAAAGCGGTTCAATCTCTATTGCGGGGATGGGTACATCGATTTCGGGTGATAGCCTGGCGGATGTCTCAGTGGCGATACTCACTGGCGGGAACTCCTCCCGTTTCGGGCGGCCCAAGCAGCTCTATGAGGTCGGAGGCAAGCCGCTCTTCGGCATATGCCGCGAGAGGTTCGAGCCCCTCTCGGATGATGTCTTCCTGCAGGGCAGTTTCGCGGGTGCTGGGTCGGACGTTCGGGAGGACCTCGTGAGCGGGAAAGGACCCATCGGAGGGCTCTATTCGGCCCTGATGAACGCAAGGCGTGAGCGGGTCTTCGTTCTGGCATGCGACATGCCGTATCTGGACTCCGGGGTCCTCGGTCTTCTTCTCGAGCACGAGGACACCGATCTCGTTGTTCCGATGTGGAGGAACGGCTACCTCGAACCGCTGTGCTCCCTCTACTCGAAGAGGCAGGCACGGCTGCTGAGGGAGATGCTCGATGACAGTGTCCTCAAGATCTCCAAGCTCTTCGAGATGGTCGAGAGAAAGGAGTTCCCGATAATCGAGAACTGGATTGAGAGAGGACTGGTCCCGCCGAACTGCTTCCTGAATGTAAACGAGCTGCGGGACATTCAAGAGGACTAGCCTACTCCTCGACCTCTTCGAACAGGAATCTCGGAATTATCTTTGCCCATTCCACCTTCGCAGAGCCGGCGTCTATCAGCTTCCGAATGTCCTTCTTCATCGCCTCCATCCCTCTGGGCGGGAACACCATCCCGATGCGGGAGTCCAGGACCGCGTAGGTTCTCGGGATGAGAGCCATCCCCGTCTGGATTCCGTCGACCACAACGGAGCTCGTCACCCTTCCCAGGATGTTGTACTTCTTGCTCACCACGAATGCGCCTGGCCTGACCACCCTTATGCCTTTCCTCTCCATCCGGAAGCGCACGACCTCCCGCTTCCTCTTCTTCGCTTTCTCCACCGCCCTCTGCCTGCCCACGAAGAAGGGCTTGTGAAGCTTGACGAACGAACCGTATCCCGCCTCGGTGGGGAAGATGTCGTGCTTGCCCGCCAGTTCCTGGCCCCACAGCGGGAATCCCGCCTCGGTGCGCGTGGAGTCCCTTGCGCCCAGACCCGCTGGCTTCACGCCGAACCGCTTGCCCTTCTCCAGAATCACGTTCCAGAGCTTGGGCGCCTTCCCGGGATGCACGAAGATCTCGTAGCCGTACTCCTCGCCAGTGTAACCCGAGCGGGACACGATTACGGGAATCCCGACCAGCTTCGCCTTCATGAGCTCGAATCTCGCCAGCGACCAGAACCTTCTTCTGACCTTCTCGTCCTTCATGAGTTCCATGAGGATTTCGCGGGACCTCGGTCCCTGGAGGGCGATGTCCACCCGCTGGTCCTTCCCGCTCGAGGGGTCCTTCAGATCCCTGATCCTGACGCCGTCACCAACCTCCGCCGTCGGATGCTCACGGCTGAGCAGGTGTGTGCCCGTG
>JBHIBK010000122.1:0-5546 GCA_046759065.1 Thermoplasmata archaeon
CGGTGAGCCGGAGGACAGACGTAACGTCCTCGCTGGATCTGTTCTCCTCCTGGATGCCGAGAAAAGGTATGGAGAATGTGAAATTCAACTCCACATGGGTTTCGAAATCGAATAACCGTTCACCAACCTCCAGGGGATACTCTGGGAAGGAGGCGCCAGGGGTATTGTTTGCCACGACATGCGATGTGGTGGAGGCGTCCAATGAGAGGCCAGACATGCCCAGCGAGAAGTCGAGGCTGGAGCTAGCCCTGACATCCAGAGGCAGAAAGTAGGGCATCTCATACTGCTCTTCTTGAGACGCGCTTATGGTTCCTCTAAGGGTGGTACTGATGAACTCCTCATCCATTGAAAAGGAGAAGCTGCCCTCCAGAGAGAGATCACTGACCCAAGAGAGGGTTACCCTAGGAGCCTCGACAGATAGGACTGTGGCGGTGGTCAATCCTTGGACCTCGATGGATGCCGTCGTGTTGTTGAAACCGGTCAAACCCGCAAGCGGACCTCTGACGATGTATTCCCATCGATTGTCCAGGCTGTAGCCTGGCGCTTCCAGGGTAGGAGTAGGTTGAGCGCTTGCATCCATGGCCATCAGAACTATGAGGATCGGAAGAAGACAAGGGAGTATTCGATGAAGATTCACCTTTCCCTTCTAGCCGTTCTGTATATAAGGAAGTATCGCAGGGACTTTGCTGGAGGCATGCTACCCGGACGTTCACGAGCTTCCTCTGCGTAGATCGCGGGCCTTAGATTATTCTCCCTCCGCATCCCTTTGGCCGATGTTTCAGATATCGATATTGAGAAGAACACGATAGGATTTTATACGTGCCATGTAATGCCCTCCGCACCCATATGGGGGAGAGGGAATGAAAACCTACATTCGCTTCATAGGTGCCGTTCTCTTGGCCGTTCTGGTGGTAGCGTCCCTCGGCGCTACCCCTGCGCAGGCGCAGATTGTGGCCGGTGTGGAACGCGAGTTGACTGCCTTCGACCCAGCTCATCTTGGAGCTTCCCGGTACTCGGAAAATCTCGGGTATCTTGATTGGCCGGGTCCTGACTCTGCCTATCTCAGTCCCGTCACGATAGGTCCGAGTGGACCCATAGAGGTGATCATCGGACTTGACGGCAGGTCGCTGGCAGCGGAGCAGTCCTACCGGCGGCAGATGGGACTGGCAGTGCTTGACGGAGAAGCCCAAAAAGCATACGTTGCATCTCTCGAACAATCCCAGTCAGATCTCAAGCCCGTTCTTGAGGCTGCGGGGGCCAGGATACTCTATGAGTACCAAATCGTCTTCAACGGCCTTGCCGTACTCGTCGATCGCACCAAGCTAGTTGAGATCACATCGCTCCCAGGCGTTAGGGGGGCCCACCTAGCGCAGACAGTTTCCCTAGCCCTGGACAACAGCGTGCCCTTCATTTTCGGTGGGAAGACCAACGCCGAGCTGGGAGTTGACGGTTCAGGGGTGACTATTGCCGTAATTGACACCGGTATCGACTACACTCATGCCGGTCTTGGCGGCAGTGGGGTTCCCGCAGACTATGCCGCCAATGATCCCACGATCATCGAGGCTGGCACCTTCCCCACAGCCAAGGTGATTGGTGGTACGGATCTGGTCGGCGAGTTCTACGATGCTGGATGTCCCCCGGCGGATGAAGGGATAAAGTGTTCCCGCATACCTGATCCCGATCCCGATCCTCTTGACCTTCATGGCCATGGCTCTCACGTCTCGGGCATCGCTGCAGGGATCGGCACTTCGTTCGTGTCCCCGGGTGTAGCGCCCGAAGCTTCCCTGCTTGCAGTGAAGGTCTTCGCCCTGGGCTCCACATCTACGGCTGTTATCGTGGCAGCCCTTGAGTTCGCCGCTGACCCCAATCAGGATGGTGATGTCTCCGACGCGGTTGACGTCATTAATATGTCCCTCGGGAGTCCCTATGGCCGGGATACCTCCCCGGATACCGTCGCCTCCAACGCCGCCGTTGACTTGGGTATCATCGTGGTAGCCTCAGCCGGCAACGATGGCGACCTTCCGTACAGCACTGGCTCCCCCGCCGCCGCTTCCAAGGCAATCAGCGTCGCTGCGAGCAATGATCCTGGGGTAGGGATCCAGTTCCTAAAGGTTAGCGGTACAGTTGACGGAGTCGCCGACCGCGATGACTACGTGGCGGTAGAGGCCGCCTTTACTCCGCCCTTGAGCGGTGTCGGCCTCAAAGAAGGCCTAACAGAGTTCGTGGGAGAGGCCTGCGACGTTGGCGGTCCTGGCGGACCCAATCCGTTCCCTCCTGGCGAACTGACGGGAAAGATTCCCTTGATCGTCCGCGGAGCATGCCGTTTCGATGAGAAGATTCTGAACGTCGAGGAGGCGGGTGCCATTGCTGCTGTTATCTACAACAATCGGCTTGGCGCAGGCCCCATTGTGATGGGCGGGGACCCTATCGTCGAGATCCCAGGGTTTATGATTGGTAACCCTGACGGGGTTGCCATTCAGGCGGCTTTGGGACCTCAGACAACTTTCACATTGGATCCGGAGAATTTTCTGCCTCTTCCCAATCGCTTGGCGGAGTTCACCTCTAGCGGGCCTCGTTTCGTCGACTCGGCTTTGAAGCCTGATATCAGTGCTCCTGGCGTCTCCATAGCCTCAGTGCTCGTCGGGAGCGGTACAGATAGCCTTAGCATCTCTGGCACCTCGATGTCTTCGCCACATATTGCGGGCGTGGCGGCGCTGATGCGCCAACTCCACCCAGACTGGACCGTAGAGGAGGTCAAAGCTGTTCTGATGAACACCGCGACGGACGCTTCGCCGGATGGCTTGCCTTACCCAGTGTCTCGCATGGGGGCCGGACGGGTGCGGGTGGACGTAGCCGTGGACACCGAGTCTGTTGTGGTCCCGGGGAGCGCTTCCTTCGGCGTGGAGGAGAGGGACCGCCATGGAAAGAAGACTTTCGAAGTCGAACTCGATGTTCGCAATATGGGAACTGAGGACAAGAAGTTCGAGTTGAGTTCGGCTTTCCTCTTCCCAGAGGACGATGAAGGCAGTATCAAGATCGAGCATCCCAGGAAGATCGAGGTGGAGGCAGGAGAATCGGAGGAGTTCGAACTTCAACTCGAAATCGACTTCAACCGCCTCGCTCCGGAGTCTGACTTCGAGGAGTACGATGGGTTCCTGACCCTGACGGAGACCAGTGATGGCGGGGACGTCCTGCGGGTGCCCTTCCACATCATACCAATCGCCCGAGCAGGGGCCGAAGCCAGGGATGACGAGATCGAATTGCCAGACGAGACCACACTTACCCTCCGCAACAAGGGAATAAGGGGCACGCTGGTGGACATATACCAGTTCGGCGTAGCAGATCCCAACGAGGACCTCATCGCCGAGGGCCTTGGCTTCCCTGAGGATCCAGATGACTGGTTCGACGTCCGCCACACAGGCGCTCATGTCTTCGACGTGAGTTTCGGCAGCATACTGGAGTTCGCCGTGAGTACCCACGGGAGGCGCAGCGTGGCCAATTTCATGCTGACCGAGGTCTACATCGACGTCGATGAGGACGGCATGCCGGACTACTTGGTGCAGGCAGCGGACCTTGGCGCCTTCATAGGAGGTTTCCCGGATGGCCGTATCGTCTCCGCAGTCTTCGAGCTGACCTCCGGCGCGGGATTCTTGGAGTTCATTGTGGCCGACGACAGGAATACAGCAATACAGACTATACCGATCTTGCTAGACGACCTGAACCTCCTCGGCCTCATCTTCGACGCCCCCGTTATCGATGCATCTGACCCTGACTTCGACTACTTCGTGGTTACGTGGGATTTCGAGACCGGGTCCTTTGACGTGACCGGGACCGCCAGCTTCAACGCCATCACGCCGGAACTGGACACCTCGCCGAACTTCCTGTGGCTGCCCGAGAAGAGCAAGACCACGGTAGACGTCATTGCCAGCGCAGAGGGCGGAATTCTGATCTTGTACCTGAACAACGAGGCCGGCCCCGATCAGAGTGAAGTTGTCGAGGTAGAGTTCGACGACTAGGACAGGAAGGACCTAGGAGAGTCTGCCCCGTCGACAGGGCAGTGTGTAGTTCGGACTGTCTAGGAGGAAACGAAGAGCATTGACGCTCAGGGTCCGGACGACTGGGAGCACTGATGCGACGAAGGGCCGGGGGCATCGATCACGCCAAGACGACCGGGAGAGAGCCTTCCCCACCGCTAGGCTGGTGTCATAATTCCAGTTTCCATCGACCTCGGATATTGGCCGACCATCCCCCGGGACCCTGTCGTCCTCTTCGCCTGAAGGGAGTTCCCTTCTGATTTGCTCGCGTTACGTGTCACAGAACTCAACTGTCTCTTCCATCGCGAATCAGAAGGGTCCCTCCATCTTGGGAATTTTCACGATGTGCCCCGGGTAGGTGATTGCATGTGTCACGACGCAGTTCGGTCCAGGAACACTTGCCCTCACTTCGACGACAGCCCCCTCCGTATCTTGGATGACTTCGATGATCTCGATGGAGTAGCCCCCCGAGGGCTTCATGCCAAGAAGCGACACTAGAACCGTGTGCAGACTGAAGTCCACTGTCGGGGGGTCATCCCTCCCAGATCTCTGCCACAGGGCTCACCATTCCTGTTCCGTCTGGATCACGAAGAACGTCGTCCCCTCGTAGCCGAAATCTAGCCGGTCGGACTTCACAACGGTCTCTACTTGGATTGGTTCGTCTTCAGTATCCACCACGGGGTCCTCATTTTCCGGGCGAAGACTCCTGTCATCATCACTATCCCTGCCAGGTCTTGAGACTTCAGAATTCAGCATGGATCCCAGAAACATGCTCGACGAAACTAGGGCCGTAAGTACCAGGCCCACCGCAAGTCCCACATAGCTTGACCTCATCTACCCTGAGAATGTCTCCCTGCATATGAATCTGGTTCGGATTGGGCCCAGGGACCACGGCGATTGGTCTCCCGTTTTTGCTCGGTCGGGGCATCCAGCCTCCTTCTGGAGCTCGGCCTCCGGTTCTATGCAACCCATTTGATGTAGATGAATCCACACTTGGGGCACTGACCATAACATTCGTACAGTAGAGGTTACCTCAGTCGGTTCAATGACAGATAGGAACAGCCAAGGTTTTTCTGCTGCTCGAGAAGCGACCAGGAGCCCTCTATCGTGTCCGTGGGATGCGAGATTGCATGACCATACTGGGCATCGACACGGTGGCGGTCGTTGTCTCTGACCGCCGCGAAGCGCTGAAATGGTATCGGGACATCCTAGGTCTGAAGGAAGCCTTCGTCGCGCCGAATGTAGGACACTGGATCGAGATGGGGCCGGGACGGCCTTTGACCAGTCAGTGAAGGACCGAGGAGGCAAGGCATCTTCGATTACGCATTCCACATAGTGGATGTGCTCCGCCCACCTGACCCTCACGAGCCGGGCCTATTGATTTTTTATCCCGGAATGCTTTAGGTCCCAGGATGATCGAGATAGACTCTCTCGTCAAGGTCTACAACGGCCGGAAAGGCACGAGGGCCCTGGACGGCATCAGCTTCACCGTTAAGCGAGGCGACCTCTTCG